>NZ_AFWY03000042.1:0-67447 GCF_000231075.2 Amycolatopsis sp. ATCC 39116
GCCTGCAACTTGGCTTCGGTGTTGGGCAGCGGCCCGTCGTGCAGCCGCTTGCCGGTCGGGTCCAGCCCCACGGCGTGATGGTTGCCTTTGCCGACATCCAGACCGAGGAACACGCCATAACTGCTGGTCATGCACAGTGTCTTTCGTCCGTCGCGGGTGGTCACCGGTCAGGGCATCGATGGCCGGCACCCACGTTACGACGAGACCTACCCAGCGGTGGCCGTGTCCCTATTCAGCGGTCCCTCGATGCCACCAGGCCCGGCGACACCACCCCCCGGATCATGACCTCGACTGGGGGCATCAGTCATACCGAACCTGGCGACCACAGCTCCTTGATCAGGAACCACGAAAAAGGTAACGGGGGCCGGGCTCCTGCGAAGCGCCAGATCACGGCGTGCTGACGTTGAGGCGACCGCGCCGGGCTCCGGTGAGACGAGCGCCTGGGCCATGGAGCCGACGGACGTCGAGGCTGCAGCGGGGACAAGCGTGGGCTGCAGCGGGACTAGGGCGGACTTCAGCGGGATTGGCGTCGGGGCTGTGGAATCGGTGCCGCAGCGCTGAGAAGTCAGTACCCGAGCAAAAGGTGCGCACAGTTCGGCCAGACGCAGCGCGCCGAGCTGGGCAGGGACCTAGCCGCCTTCAACAACCTCGGCGGTTCAGGGTTGCGGGCGCAGGGCAAGAGGCAGTTCCAGGACAGGGCTTGTCCCGGAACCGACCAACCGCCGCCCGCCGAATCCGACCGACACCACCGGCCGGCGTGGTCAGACGCTTCGCAGCTCTCGGGGGAGCGCGAAGGCGATCTTCTCGTTCGCGGTCGTCACTTCCTGCACCTCGCCCCAGCCGCGCTCGGACAGCCACGCCAGCAGGTCCATCACCAGCACGTCCGGCACCGACGCGCCACTCGTCACGCCGACCGTCGTCACGCCTTCCAGCCACTTCTCGTCGACCTCGCGGGCGAAGTCGATCAGGTGCGCGTCCCTGGCGCCGGCCTGCTTCGCGACCTCCACGAGCCGCTGGGAGTTCGACGAGTTCTTCGACCCGACCACCAGCACGAGGTCGCACTCCGCCGCCATCGCCTTCACCGCGGTCTGCCGGTTGGACGTCGCATAACAAATGTCGTCGCTGGGCGGGTCCGCCAGGTTCGGGAAGCGGCCCTTCAGCTGGTCGACGCGCTCCATCGTCTCGTCGACGCTCAGCGTGGTCTGCGACAGCCACACGACCTTCGACGGGTCCCGCACCTCGACCTTCGCCGCGTCCTCGGCCGTGTCCACCAGCTGCACGTGCGTCGGCGCCTCGCCGGCGGTGCCCTCGACCTCCTCGTGGCCCTCGTGGCCGATCAGCAGGATGTCGTAGTCCTCACGCGCGAACCGGTTGACCTCTTTGTGCACCTTCGTCACCAGCGGGCACGTCGCGTCGATGGTGCGCAGGTTGCGCTCCTCCGCCTCCGCGCGCACGGCCGGCGACACCCCGTGCGCCGAGAACACGACGAGCTCGCCCTCGGGCACCTCCGACGTCTCCTCGACGAAGATGACCCCGCGCTCCCGCAGCGACTCGACCACGTGCCGGTTGTGCACGATCTCCTTGCGCACGTACACCGGCGGCCCGTACAGCTCCAGGGCCTTCTCCACGGCGACCACGGCGCGGTCGACGCCGGCGCAGTAGCCACGCGGCTTGGCCAGCAACACACGCTTGACGGGCTCGGAGACAGCAGTCATACGTCCAGGGTACGGGCCGCCCGGCAGGCGAACCCCGCCCCCACCGGGCACCCCTCGCCCGAATTGTGTGCATCCCGTCACGTCGCCACGCCGCGCCGGTTGGGCTGAACCGTCAAGGTGCGGCACGCTGTACCCATGAAGCCACTCCCGCTTCCCCTCCGCGTCGCGGCGGGCCTGGCCGTCACCGCCGCCGAACGCGCCCGCGACCTGCCGAAGACCCTGCTCGGCCTGCCCGTCACGGTGATCTCCGGCGTGCTCCAGTTCTCCATGCGGATGCAGCAGCACGTCACCGAGCTGGCCATCCGCGGCGACGACGCCCTCGCCTCGCTGCGCCCCGTCGAGGACGCCCCGAGCTGGGCCACCTTCGACGAGGACCTGCCCGCCGACCAGCCGACCGAACAGCCGCGCGCCGACCGCAACGGCCACCGCCCGGACGCGGTGCTCGCCGACGTCGGCGACAGCCCCTGGGAACAGGAGGAACGCGCGCTGGGCGAGGAGCACGTCGAGGGCGAGTTCGACAGCCCGGCCGGCACCGGCGAAGGTCCGCTCGGCCTGTCCAACTACGACGAGCTCACCCTGCCGCAGCTGCGCGCCCGCCTGCGCCGCTTCTCCCTCGAAGAGCTCGAAGAGCTGCTGGAGTACGAGCGCGCCCACGAGAACCGCGCGCAGTTCGTCGGCATGCTGGCCCGCCGCATCACCAACGTGCAGCGCGCCAACGCCACCGGGGACACCGAGGCGGAGTGAGCGCCGAACCCACCTCCGCGGAGAACCCGTGGCCGGTCCGCACCGTCGCGCGCAAGATCGCCGAGTGGATCAACCGGCTCGGCTCGGTCTGGGTCGAGGGCCAGGTCACCCAGATCAACGCCCGCCCCGGCACCCAGACCGCGTTCCTCACCCTGCGCGACCCGGCCGCCGACGTCTCCATGACCGTCACCTGCCCGACCGGCTTGCTGCGCGGCATCGAACCGCCGCTGCGGGACGGCGCCAGCGTCGTCGTCTACGCCAAACCGACCTTCTACCTGGGCCGCGGCACGATCTCGCTGCGCGCGACCGAGATCCGCGCGGTCGGCATCGGTGAGCTGCTCGCCCGCATCGAACGGCTGCGCCGCCTCCTCGCCGCCGAGGGCCTGTTCGCCAAAGAACGCAAGCGCCGCCTCCCGTTCCTGCCCAAGGGCATCGGCCTGATCACCGGCCGCGCGTCGGCCGCCGAACGGGACGTGCTGGTCAACGCGCACGCCCGGTGGCCGGCCGCGCCGTTCCAGGTGGTCAACACCGCCGTGCAGGGCGTGCAGGCGGTGCCGCAGATCGTCAAGGCGCTGAAGATGCTCGACGCCGACCCGTCCGTCGAGGTCATCGTCATCGCGCGGGGTGGCGGCAGCGTCGAGGACCTGCTGCCGTTCTCCGACGAAACCCTGTGCCGAGCGGTCGCCGCCGCGCGGACCCCGGTGGTCAGCGCGATCGGCCACGAGCCGGACACGCCGCTGCTCGACCACGTCGCCGACGTGCGCTGCTCGACCCCGACCGACGCGGGCAAGCGCGTCGTGCCGGACGTCAAGGAGGAGACCGAGCGGGTCCGGCAGATGCGCGACCGGGCCCGCCGCGCGCTGCACGGCTGGGTGGACACCCAGTGCCGCCTGCTCGACCAGCTGCGCAGCCGCCCCGTACTGGCCGATCCGCTCGGCCCGATCAACCGGCGCGCCGACGAGGTGGACCTGCACCGGGAACGCGGCCGCCGCGCGGTGCTCAACCTGGTCTCGCACGAGCAGGCCGCCATCTCCGGCGCGCGCGGCAAGCTGACCGCGCTCGGACCGGCCGCGACCCTCGAACGCGGGTACGCGGTCGTGCAATACCGGGACGACGCAGGCAACCTCCAGGTGCTCCGGCACATCTCTGAAGTAGCGGACGGAACTCCGCTGCGCGTGCGCGTCGTCGACGGAGCGGTGCACGCGGTCGCGAAATCCACCGAACCAGGGGAGTAGGAAGTGCTGCGTTCCGCTCGGGCGACGTTCCTCCCGCTCACCACGGACGCCGCGGCCCGGGCCGGGGCGCAGGCCGTTCTCGACCGGGCGGGCGCCGCCGAGGCCGCGGCAGGCGCCTGCTGGGCGTCGCTGCTGGCCGGGTGCGCCGTGCCGGGCCGCTGGGACCTGGACGCGCGCCTGCGTCAGCTGTCGGAAGCGACCTCGGCCTTCGTGGGCGTGAAGTGGTGGTTCAACGAGGGCGCGCCGCACCGCAGGCGGGTCGCGCAGGCGCAGGGGTCGATCGAACTGGCGATCACCGAGGGTGACGGCCAGGAGTTCGCCACGGCCTTCGCCGGTTACGACCACGCGATGGCGAGCGCGGTAGTGTGCGCTCGTCGACCCGCGAGGAGCACAACCCGGTGACCGAAGAACTCGGCTATGAACAGGCCCGCGACCAGCTGATCGAGGTCGTCCGCGAGCTGGAGGCGGGCGGTTTGTCCCTGGAGCAGTCGCTGGCGCTGTGGGAGAAGGGCGAGCACCTCGCCAAGCTGTGCGAGCGTCACCTGGAAGGCGCGCGCGAGCGGATCGAGGACGCGCTCAAGTCCGTCGAGGACGAAACCAGCGACGAAGGGTGACATTCGCCATCACGACGCTGCCCTGCGAGCCCGCGCGAGTCTGAGAGAATCGTTACCCGCGCCAGCACGACCCTGGAGGGCAGCAATGACCAGCGGCACCCAGTCCCCGAGCTCGACCAGACGCAAAGAAGCGCCGGATCGCAACCTCGCGATGGAACTGGTGCGCGTCACCGAGGCAGCCGCCATGGCGGCGGGCCGCTGGGTCGGCAAGGGCGACAAGAACGCGGGCGACGGCGCGGCCGTCGACGCGATGCGCCAGCTCATCTCGACCGTGTCGATGCGCGGTGTCGTCGTCATCGGCGAGGGCGAGAAGGACGAAGCCCCGATGCTCTACAACGGCGAAGAGGTGGGCAACGGGGACGGCCCGGCCTGCGACGTCGCCGTGGACCCGATCGACGGCACGACCCTGATGTCCAAGGGCATGCCGAACGCGCTAGCGGTGCTCGCGGTCGCCGAGCGCGGCGCGATGTTCGACCCGTCGGCGGTCTTCTACATGGAGAAGCTGGCCGTCGGCCCGGAGGCCGCGGGCGTGGTGGACCTGTCCGCGCCGGTCGCGGAGAACATCCGCCGGGTCGCGAAGGCCAAGCACACCGAGGTCTCCGACGTGACGGTGTGCATCCTGGACCGCCCGCGGCACGAGCAGCTGGTCAAGGAGGTCCGCGAGGCGGGCGCCCGGATCCGGTTCATCTCCGACGGTGACGTGGCGGGCGCGATCGCCGCGGCCCGCCCGACCACCGGTGTCGACATGCTGTTCGGCATCGGCGGCACGCCGGAGGGCATCATCACCGCCTGCGCGATGAAGTGCCTCGGCGGCGAGCTGCAGGGCCGGTTGTGGCCGAAGGACGACGCCGAGCGCGAGAAGGCGATCGGCGCCGGGCACGACCTCGACCGCGTGCTCACCACCGACGACCTGGTGCGCGGCGACAACGTGTTCTTCTGCGCGACCGGCGTCACCGACGGCGACCTGCTGCGCGGCGTGCACTACCGCTCCGGCGGCGCGACGACCCAGTCGATCGTGATGCGCTCCAAGTCGGGCACGGTGCGGCTGATCGACGGCTACCACCGCCTGACCAAGCTCCGCGCGTACTCCTCCGTCGACTTCGACGGTGTCCTGACCGATGCCCCCGACGACGATGTGGTGCCACCGCTGCCGTGAAACGCCTCCTGCTGATCGCCGCCGCCTGCCTGCTCGCCGTCACCGGGGTGGTGCAGTCGGCGGCGGCCCGGCCGGACCTGGTCGGCGGCGTGTCCGCCGACCAGACCTACTCCTTCGTCGCGTCGCTGCAGACGACCGCGGGGAGACACTTCTGCGGCGCGTCCCTGATCTCGCCGCAGTGGCTGCTGACCGCGGCGCACTGCGTCCACGACCAGCCCGCGGGCACCTTCACCGCACGGATCGGCAGCAACGACCGCACTCAGGGCGGTGAGGTCGCGAAGCCGGACCGGGTCATCACCCACCCGAACTACAACCCGAGCGGGCCGGGCGGGGACATCGCCCTGGTCCACCTGGCCGCCCCGGTGCAGGCCGCGCCGGTCGGGCTCGGCACGTCGGCCGCGGTGGGCACGTCGGTGCGGCTGCTGGGCTGGGGCCAGCTCTGCCCGACTCCGGGTTGCGGCGCCGCGCCGATCGACCTCCAGCAGCTGGACACGACGCTGGTCGACGCGGCCCGCTGCGCGGCCATCGATCCGGCGACCGAGCTGTGCACCGATTCGCCCGGTGGCACGGCCGGCGCCTGCTACGGCGATTCGGGTGGCCCGGAGCTGGTCCGGGCCGGTGACCGGTGGCTGCTGCTGGGCCTGACCAGCCGTTCCGGCAACAACGATCCGGCCTGCACGACCGCGCCGTCGATCTACACCTCGGCGCTGGCGTACACGCAGTGGATCACCGAGCAGACCGCGCCACCACCGCCCCCGGCACCCAGCCCAACGCCGACCCCGGCGCCCAGCCCCACGCCAACCCCGACTCCCACGCCGTCCCCCTCCCCCAGCCCGACGACGACCTCCACACCACCGCCGCCCGCCTGACTCACAGGTTGCTGGAGTGCCCCGGGAACAGGTGCGCGTCCGGGTCGAGGGTGACGGCGATGTTGTTGATCGCGGTCGCGGCCTCGCCGAACCCGGTGGCGATCAGCTTGACCTTGCCCGGATAAGCGGCCACGTCACCCGCCGCGAAGACCCGTTCCACGCCGGTCGCCATGGTCGAGTCGACCCGGATGGCGCGCTGGTGGATGTCCAGCCCCCAGTTCTCGATGGGCCCGAGGTCGGCGGTGAACCCGAGCGCGGCCACCACCGCCTGCGCGGGCAGCACCACCGGCTCCTCGCCCTTGACCTGCACCTCGACCTCGGCGAGCGCGCCGTCCGGCCCCTCGCGCAGGGCGGTGACCTCGGCGTCGGTGATGATCCGCACCCCCAGTTCACGGGCCTGGTTGACGATCGACTCCGCGGCCCGGAACCTGGCGCGGCGGTGCACCAGCGTGACGCTCGACGCGAGCGGGTGCAGCGCCAGCACCCAGTCGAACGCCGAGTCGCCGCCGCCGACGACCACGACGTCCTGCCCCGCGTGCGCGTCCAGCGAGGGCACGAAGTGGACCATCCCCCGGCCGAGCCAGCCGTCCCCGGCAGGTAACGGCCGCGGCGTGAACTCGCCGATGCCCGCGGTGATCAGCACGGCCCTCGCGTGCACGACCTCTCCGCCGTCCAGCACCACGTCCAGACCGTCGTCACCGCGGCGCAGCTCCTCGGCCTTGCGCCCGAGCAGGTAGGCCGGGTTCCACGGCGCGGCCTGTTCGACCAGCCCCTTGACCAGGTCGCGGCCGCGCACGGCGGGGAACCCGCCGACGTCGTAGATCAGCTTCTCCGGGTACATCGCGGTGACCTGCCCGCCGGCTTCCGGCAGCGAGTCGACGACCGCCGTCGACAACCCGCGGAACCCGGCGTAGTACGCGGCGAACAGGCCGGTCGGGCCCGCGCCGACGATCAGGACGTCCACTGACAGAGCCATGGGCCGCCGCCCTTCCGCCGTGATCCAAGTCACCACCGATCTAACCATTCCGGGTGCGCAAACACACGGAGCGAGCGCCCGGCGGAAGGGCCAGACTCGGGTTATGGCTGAACCTGAATACCGGATCGAACACGACACGATGGGCGAGGTGAAGGTGCCCGTCGACGCGCTGTACCGGGCGCAGACCCAGCGCGCCGTCGAGAACTTCCCGATCTCCGGCCGGGGCCTCGAGCGCGCCCAGATCCGCGCGCTCGGCCTGCTGAAAGCCGCGGCGGCGCGGGTCAACGCCCGGTTCGGCGTGCTGGAGGGCGACCTGGCGAACGCGATCGCGGCGGCGGCCGACGAGGTGGCCGAGGGCAGGCACGACGCGCACTTCCCCATCGACGTGTTCCAGACCGGGTCCGGGACCTCGTCGAACATGAACGCCAACGAGGTCATCGCGACCCTGGCGAGCCGCGCGCTGGGCAGCGACGTGCACCCGAACGACCACGTCAACGCCTCGCAGTCGTCGAACGACACGTTCCCGACGACGATCCACATCGCCGCCACCGAAGCGGTGCTGACCGACGTGATCCCGGCGTTGCAGCACCTCGCCGAGACCATCGAGGGCCGCGCCGCGGAGTGGCAGGACATCGTCAAGTCCGGCCGCACCCACCTGATGGACGCCGTGCCGATCACGCTGGGCCAGGAGGCCGGGGCGTGGGCGGCGCAGGTCCGGTTCGGCATCGAGCGACTGGAGTCCGGCCTGGGCAGGCTGGGCGAGCTGCCCATCGGCGGCACCGCGGTCGGGTCCGGCCTGAACGCGCCGGAGGGCTTCGGCGCCGCGGTGGCGGAGGAGCTGGCGAAGGTGACCGGCCTGCCGCTGACCGAGGCACGCAACCACTTCGAGGCGCAGGCCAGCCAGGACAGCGTGGTCGAGACCTCCGGGCACCTGCGCACGGTCGCCGTGTCACTGGCCAAGATCGCCAACGACCTGCGGTGGCTCGGCTCCGGTCCGCGCACCGGCCTGGCCGAGCTGCAGCTGCCGGACCTGCAGCCGGGTTCGTCGATCATGCCGGGCAAGGTCAACCCGGTGATCCCGGAGGCGACGCTGCAGGTGGTCGCGCAGGTGATCGGCAACGACGCGGCGGTGGCCTACGCCGGTTCGCAGGGCAACTTCCAGCTCAACGTGAACCTGCCGGTGATCGCGCGCAACGTGCTGGAGTCGGCGCGCCTGCTGGCCGCGGTGTCCCGCCTGCTGGCCGACAAGGTGATCGCCGGGATCACCGTCAACGAGGAGCGCACCAAGGCCTACGCCGAGGGCTCGCCGTCGATCGTGACGCCGCTGAACAAGTACATCGGCTACGAAGAGGCGGCCGCGGTCGCGAAGCAGGCGCTCAAGGAGCTGAAGACGATCCGCGAGGTGGTCGTCGAGCGCGGCTACATCGAGCAGGGCAAGCTCACCGAGGCCCAGCTCGACGAGGCCCTCGACGTGCTCCGGATGGCGCGCGGCGGCAAGTGATCGGGTGGAGGCCACCCCCGCCGCGGGTGGCCTCCACCAGGGATCAGCGCCGGCGCAGCGACTTGTCCGTGAGCGCGGGCGGCGTGTAGTCCGGGTCGACGGGGTTGAGGTCGACGCCCGGCGGGACGATCTCGTCGATCCGGTCCAGCACGTCGTCGTCGAGCACGAGGTCCGCGCCTGCCAGCAGGTCGGCGAGCTGCTCCGGCGTGCGCGGGCCGATGATCGCCGAGGTGACCGCCGGGTGCGACCGCACGAACGCGAGCGCCAGGTGCGTGAGCGGGCGGCCCAGGTCGGCGGCGACCTTCTTCAGCTCGTTGGTGGCCGCCAGCTTCGCCGCGTTCCCGGGCAGGGCCGGGTCGAACTTGTGGTTCTGCAACGCGACCCGGCCGGCCTGCAAGTCCACATCGGACGGTGTGGAGTACCGACCGGACAGCCAGCCCGCGGACAGCGGTCCCCAGGTCAGCACCCCCATGCCGTAGCGCTGCGCGGTCGGCAGGACGTGCGCCTCGATGCCCCGGTTGAGGATCGAGTACGGCGGCTGCTCGGTGCGGAACCGCACGTGCCCGCGCCGCTCCGCGACCCACTGCGCCTCGACGATCTGCTCGGGCGGGAAGACCGACGACCCGATCGCGCGCACCTTGCCCGCCCGCACGAAGTCCGAGAGCGCCGACAGGGTCTCGTCGATGTCGGTGTTGGGGTCGGGGCGGTGCACCTGGTAGAGGTCGACGTGGTCGACGCCGAGCCGGCGCAGGCTGTCGTCCAGCGCCCGGGTCAGCCAGCGGCGGGAGCTGCTGCCGGGCCTGTTCAGGCCGTAGAAGTGCCCCTTGGTCGCGAGGACGACGTCGTCGCGGCGCCCCTTGAGCGCCTTGCCGACGATCACCTCGCTCTCGCCGTCGGAGTACATGTCGGCGGTGTCGACGAAGTTGATGCCCGCGTCGAGCGCCGTGTGGATCATGCGGACCGACTCGTCGTGGTCGCGGTTGCCCCACGCGCCGAACATCATCGCGCCCAGCGTGTACTCGCTGACCTCGATACCGGTGCCGCCGAGAATCCGTCGTCGCATTTCGAGTTCCTCCTCTGGTGTGTGGTGTCCAAGTTCGCCGCGGACGAGGAGGGGGACCAGGCAACGCTCGACCTGGGTCTGGCAGTACCAGGCAACGGGTGCGCGGATCCGGATACTGGAGGCGTGGACGGAGCTGATTTCGGAGCGTTCCTCAAGGCCCGCCGCGCTGCGCTGGACCCGCGCGACGTGGGACTGCCGCAGGGGGTGACGCGGCGACGGGTCGCCGGGCTGCGCCGCGAGGAACTGGCGCAGCTGGCCGGGATCAGCGTCGACTACCTGACCCGCCTGGAGCAGGGCCGCGCGCGGAACGTGTCGGACGAGGTGCTCGATTCACTCGCCAGGGCGTTGCGCCTCACCCCGGACGAGTGCGCCTACCTGCACAACCTCGCGTCGCCGCGGCTCAAGCGAGCCGGGCGGTGCCCCGTGCAGCAGGTGCGGCCGGCGGTGCAGCAACTGCTCGACGCCATGTCGGTGCCTGCCTTCGTCTTCGGCCGCTACCTCGACGTGCTGGCGTGGAACCCGATGGGCGGCGCGATCGCGTTCGACTTCGGCTCGCTGCCGCCGCAGGAGCGCAACCTGCCGAAGCTGTTCTTCCTCGGCGAGGACGAGGCACGCGCCCTGCACCCCGAGTTCGACCAGGTCTGCGAGGAGCTGGTGGCGAACCTGCGTGCCGAGGCCGGCCGGTGCCCCGGCGATCCGCGCCTGGCCCAGCTGATCGGCGAGCTGTCACTGGGCAGCGACCTGTTCCGCCACCTGTGGGCCGGGCACCACGTGCGGGAGAAGGCACACGGCCACAAGCGGATCCACAACCCGCTGGTCGGCGAGCTGCACCTGCGGTACGAAACGCTGCGCCTGCCGGACGAACCGGACCAGGCGATCGTCACCTACACCGCCGAACCAGGCTCGGAGTCCGAGCGCGCGCTGGGCCTGTTGGCCAGCTGGATCGCCACCGACGACATCGATCAGGCCACGTTGCGCCGCGCGGCGGGCGGCTGATACTTCCGGGACTGCGCCGACGGCTCGGCGAGGTCCCGGCCGGTCTCGCCGGTGCTGGTGCGGCTCGCCGGTTCGGCACCGGCCCGGTTGCCCGGCCACGGCCGCCGGCCGTCGCGGCGCGCCACCAGCACCGCGCAGAACAGGCCGAACAGCAGCGGCAGGTGGCTGGCCAGCCGTTCCCAGCCGACCCGGCCGGCGACCAGGTCCAGCACGGACAACCCGACGAGCACCGCGGCGAAGCTGAGCAGGACCGGCAGCTGGCTGCGTGCCTGCCGCGGCTTCGCGGCCGCCCACAGCAGGGCGATCGCGATGGCGAAGTTGAACGCCGCGGCCTCGTGTTCGAGGTGCGATCCCGGCTGAACGGCCATCCCGTCGGCCATCCGCTGGGGCACGAACAACAGCGACACCACGATGGACAACTGGGCGATCGCGGTGAGGACCAGCGCCAGCCGCGGCCAGTCGAGCCGCACCGGCCGGGCGGTCGCGGGCGCGTGGGCGAGCACTCGCGCCGACACGTCCGGCGACGCGGCGGCCGGCTCGAGGCGCACCAGGCGCGTCACCGCCGCCGCCTCGTCCTGCCAGGTCAGACAGGCCGCGCAGCGCGAGACGTGCTCGTCGAGCGCCACCGGATCCACCCCGGGGTCCTCGCCGTCGAGATTGGCGGAGATCGCCTCGCGCGCGGTTGCACAGTCCATATTTGCATTGTCGTCCGCGCGCACTGGATGGTTCCCCTCACCGCTCCGGATTCTGGGACCGGTTGGGATTTCACAGACCTGTGATGTTTCCTTGACGCCGGATGCCGCGGAGGCCATAAGGTCATCGGTCAGGGCCCGCACCGTCAGGCCGCACTGGGAGGAACGCGAACGTGGACGACGACGAGATCACCCGGGACGCCTTCCTGGCGGCGCGCGGCGATCGGGTGGCCGCCGAGCGCTTCGTGTCCGCCACCCAACGGCAGCTGCACCGCCTGCTGACCTACCTGTCCAACCCCGGCGTCGCCGAGGACCTGGTGCAGGAGACCTACCTGCGCGCCTTCGCCGCCCTGCCGTCGTTCGCAGGCCGGTCGCCCGCCCGGATGTGGCTGCTGTCGATCGCCAAGCGCGTCGCCGCCGACCACCTGCGCGGCACCCGCCGCCGCCCGCAGACCAGCCAGGTCGACGACTGGGTGGCCACCGCGGAGCAGAGCGGCGCCCAGACGCCGGACCACGGCCGGCTCGTCGTGCTGCGCAAGCTGATCGCCGAGCTGGAGCCGGAGCGCCGCGAGGCGTTCGTGCTCACGCAGGTGATCGGGTTGTCCTACGCCGACGCGGCGGAGGTGTGCGACTGCGCGGTCGGCACCATCCGGTCCCGCGTGTTCCGGGCCCGCGAGGACCTGACCGCCGCGCTCAGCTCGAACGGGCGGGCGGCCTCACTCGGCTGAGCTCCACCGGTGCTCGACCCTGGCGAGCCGCCAGTACGCGATCGCGGCCGCCCACACCACCACGAACAACCCGACGACGATGTAGCCGACGCTGTCGAGGTCGATGTCCGCGATCCAGTCGATCAGCGCGCCCGACCAGCCCAGGTCGTCCCTGGCCACACCGACCAGCTCGATCGTGCCGATGACCAGCGCCACCGCGACGGACAGGCCGGTGATCGTGAGGTTGTAGTAGATCTTGCGGACCGGGTTGGCGAACGCCCAGTCGTAGGCGAAGTTCATGAACGTGCCGTCGAGCGTGTCGAACAGGCTCATGCCGGCGGCGAACAGCAGCGGCAGGCACAGGATCGCGTACCAGGGCAGGCCCGCCGCCGCGCCGGACCCGGCCAGTGCCAGGAGCAGCACCTCGGTCGCGGTGTCGAATCCGACGCCGAACAGCAGCCCGACCAGGTACATCTGGCCCGGGCGGCGGATCGAGCGGGTGAGCCTGCCGAGGAAGCGGTTGACGAACCCGCGCGAGTCGAGCCGCGCCTCCAGCTCGGCCTCGTCGAAGCGGCCGCGGCGCAGCTCGCGCCACACCTTCCAGATGCCGATCAACGCGACCAGGTTCAGGATGCCGATCAGGTACAGGAACCCGCCGGACGCTCCGGTGGAGATCACGCCGAGCACCTTGTGCGCGGAGGAGCCGTCCTCGGTCCAGCTCAGGATGCCCTTCGCGCCGATCGCGACGAGCACCGCCAGCACGACGACCACGGTGGAGTGCCCGAGCGCGAACCAGAACCCGACCGAGACCGGGCGCTGCCCCTCGGCCATCAGCTTGCGGGTGGTGTTGTCGATCGCGGCGATGTGGTCGGCGTCGAACGCGTGCCGCATGCCGAGCGTGTACGCCGTGAGTCCCAGCCCGAAGCCGAACACCTGCGCGCCGACGGCGTAGTGCCCGGGCACCACGAGCAACGCGAGAATCCCGAACGCGACCGCGTGCAACACGACGATCGCCAGCAGCAACAGACCCGTGCGGTAGGTGTCCTGCCTGCGCCAGGACATGGTGGGTGAAGTCCCCATGGAGACCGCCTTCCAGCACCTCGTGGATGGTCCAACGTGCCGTGGCCGGTCTCCTGGCTTCGGATCGACATCCGCGGCCCGCCTTCCCGGACTCGCGTCCAGTGGCTGTCCCGGGCCGGGACTTCCCGTTCACAGTGGCGAGGGCCGCGCCGGTTTCACACCGGACTTCCCGAGCACCACGGCCCGCTCACGGTACGTTTCGGCCTCGCGGCGGGGCAAGAGCCATCCCGGTGACCGGCGCCCTACCGCCGGGACGCCGAGTTGTGCTGCGCCGCCGTCGCTTCGTCCACCAGCGACTTCGCGACGCGTTTGGCCGTGGCGACCGCCGTCGGCGCGACCTCCAGCGACGCCGCGACCGTCGCGCCCTCGACCAGGACGAGCAGCGCCTCCGCCAGCCGTGCCGGGTTCCGCGCGCCCGCGTCCACGGCCAGATCCCGCAGGTAGCCCAGCAACCACTGCTTCGACGCCGCGATCACCTGCCGGCCGGGGTGGTCGGCCGACGGCAGTTCGGCGTGCGCGTTGACGAACGCGCAGCCGCGCGTGTTCTCGGTGTCAAGCCAGTCGGCGAGCGCGTCGAACACCCTGAGCAGCTTCTGGGCCGGAGTCGTCCGGGAGCCGGCGAAGGAGCGCACCCGCTCCCGCCACCGCTCGTCCCGGCGGCGCAGGTAGAGCGCGACCAGGTCGGCCTTGGAGCCGAACCGGTCGTACAGGGTCTTCTTGGTGACCCCGGCCTCGGCGGCGATCGTGTCCACACCGACCGCGTGGATCCCGTTGTCGTAGAACAGTTTCCCGGCGACCGTGAGGATCCGTTCGGCGGCCGGGGTCAGCGGCTTGTCCGTCTCCACGACTTGACAGTACACCGACCGGTATAGCTACAGTGGACTATACAGACCGGTATACCTGCGCGGGAGGGTGCATGCGGGGGAACGTCGTCGCCGGAAGCGGTTTCGTCCTGTTCTGGAGCTCCGGGTTCGTCGGCGCGACGCTGGGCGCCAGGTCCGGCGGCGCGGTGTCCCTCCTGGCCTGGCGGTTCCTGGCCGCGGGGCTGCTGCTCGGCGTGTGGTGGGTGGTCCGGCGGCGCTCGATGCGGCCGCGCGACGCCGCGATCCAGGCCGGTCTCGGTGTGCTCTCCCAGGGCGCGTACCTGTACTGCGTCTACGCGGCGGCCGACCTCGGCGTGGCCGCCGGGACGTCCGCGCTGATCGCGGCGCTGCAGCCGATCGTCGCGGTGGTGCTGAGCCAGTTCGTGCTGGGCGAACGCGCGGGCGCGCTGCGGTGGGCCGGGCTGGTCGGCGGGCTGGCCGGGGTGGCGCTGGTGGTCGGCGACAACCTGTCCGGCCGCCCCGGCACCCCGCCGCTGGCCTACGCGCTGCCGTTCCTGGCGATGCTCGCACTGGTCGCGGCCACGCTCATCGAACGCAAGACGGCCTCGGCCGTGCCGCTCTGGGACGGGCTGGTGGTGCAGTGCGTGACCAGCGCGGTGCTGTTCACCGGCATCGCGGCGGCCACCGGGCAGCTGGTCGCGCCGGCGGCTCCGGACTTCTGGGTCGCGGTCGGGTGGGTCGTCGTGTTTTCCACGTTCGGGGGATATGGCTGCTACTGGCTGGTCCTGCGTCGTAGCTCGGTGACGACCGTGTCCGGCCTGCTGTACCTCACACCGCCTACCACGATGATCCTCGCCTGGCTCATGTTCGACGACACGATCACGCTGCGTGGCCTGCTCGGGCTGGTCGTCTGCCTCGGCGCGGTCGCGCTGGTCCTGCGTCCCCGGAAATTGTCGGTGGGGCGGGAGATGATGTCCGCATGTTGCTCGCCGACGTCGTCACAGCCTCCGCCTCGCTAGCGGCCACCCGCTCGCGCAAGGCGAAGATCGCGACGCTGGCGGACCTGCTCAACCGCGCGGACGAGCGGGAGCTGCCCGCCGTGGTCGCCTTCCTGACCGGACGGCCCACCCAGGGCCGGATCGGCACGGGGTGGCGCACGCTGGCCGAGCTGGGCGCGCGCCCGGCTGACGAACCGAACCTGACCGTGGCCGGGGTCGACGAGGTCCTCGGCGAAGTGGGAGCCGCTTCGGGCAGCGGGTCGGCCAGGCGCCGGGCCGGCCTGCTGACGGAGTTGTTCTCCCGCGCCACCGAAGCCGAACAGCAGTTCCTCTTCCGCCTGCTCACGGGTGAGCTGCGGCAGGGGGCGCTTGAGGGCGTGATGCTCGACGCGATCGCGGCGGCGGCGGACGTGCCCGCCGAAGCGGTGCGGCGCGCGTTCATGCTGTCCGGGCAGCTGCCGGTCACCGCCGCGGCCGCGGTCACCGGTGGCGAGGCCGCGCTCGGCGGCTTCGGGCTGGAGCTGGGGCGTCCGCTGCGGCCGATGCTGGCGTCCCCGGCCGAATCGCTCGACGAGGCGGTGCGCGAGCACCCGTCCGCCATCATCGAGTACAAAATGGACGGAGCGCGGATACAGGTGCACCGCGACGGCGACGAGGTGCACGTCTACACGAGAACGCTGCGCGAGATCACCCAGCACGTGGGCGAGCTGGTGTCCCTGGTGCGCGCCCTGCCGTGCCGGTCGGTGGTGCTCGACGGGGAGACGCTCGCGCTGACCGACGACGGCAGGCCACGGCCGTTCCAGGAGACGATGAGCCGGTTCGGCAGCACGCGCGAGGAGCAGGTGCGCGCGTTGCTGCTGCAGCCGTACTTCTTCGACTGCCTGCACCTGGACGGCACGGACCTGCTCGACAAGCCGTTGCGGGAGCGCAACGAGGCGCTGCACCGGGTGGCCGGCGAGCACCTCATCCCGGGGCGGACGCAACCGTCCGATCCGGACGCGATCCTCGCGGCCGCCCTCGACGCCGGGCACGAGGGCGTGATGGTGAAAGCGCTCGACTCGCCGTACGCGGCGGGGCGGCGGGGCCGGGCGTGGCTGAAGGTGAAGCCGGTGCACACGCTCGACCTCGTCGTCCTCGCCGCGGAGTGGGGCCACGGCCGCCGCACCGGGTACCTGTCGAACCTGCACCTCGGCGCACGCGACCCGGACGGCGGCCCGCCGATCATGGTGGGCAAGACGTTCAAGGGCCTCACCGACGAGCTCCTGGCATGGCAGACCAGGACGTTCCAGGAGATCGAGACCCACAGGGACAAGTGGACCGTGCACGTCCGGCCGGAGCTGGTGGTCGAGATCGAACTGGACGGCGCCCAGGTCAGCACGCGCTACCCGGGCGGTGTCGCACTGCGTTTCGCCCGCGTGGTGCGCTACCGCCCTGACAAGGACCCAGCCGAGGCGGACACCATCGACGCCGTCCGCGCGACGCTCCGGGGGTGATGCTCGAAGAGACGCTGGGCTGCCTCGCCAAGAGCCGAAAACCTTGATACGGCAACACTTCCTGCCAGTGCCAAGGCCGGATGGCCACCACCCGGCGACACGCATCAACTCGCCGACAGCCCAACCCACCATCACACCCGGCCAAGAAACACCGAGCCCACCCTCCGGCTACCCAAAACACCGGGCAGCCTCACCAACAACCAGAACACCGCGCTACCCCACACTCCCTGCCCAACACCCGAACCGGAACACCACCACCCTGCCCTCGAACCGCCCACACGCCCCAACTCGCCGACAGCCCAACCCCACCATCACACCCGGCCGAGGAAGATCGGGTTCGTCATCGCCGCCATGGCGCCGAAGTTGAGACCAGCCGACAACGCGGGAGCGCCCGCCGAACCATCAGCAAGGGGGTGACGCACCTCAGCACGCACATAAGCCGACACCGCGGGCGTGGTCAGCCACGTCACGCTGCCGGTACCCGAAGCGGGAAGGCTCTGCTGGAACACCTGACCCTCGTCGGTGATCAGCCGCACGGTCCCGTTCGGCACGCCCGACACGTCCAGCCGCACGGCGACCTTGTCCCCGGCCGCCACGGCGAGACGGTCGCCGATCCCGGCGGCCTGGCCGCGCGGTCCGGTCGCGGCGAGTGACAGGTCGACCGCGGCCGACTCGGCGATCCAGCTGCGCCCGGCCTTGATCCCGTCGAGGATCGCGTCCCTGGTGAGCGCATCGGCGAGAACGACGGTCTGCGGCAGGCCGATCGTCTGGCCGGGGTTGTGCGCGTCGCTGTTGCCCATCGCGGGCAGCCAGCTTCCCTTGCCGCGCACGGATTCCACCAGGGTGTTGTCCCATTCGGACACGGCGGCGTCGTCGTCCCACGTCCACGGGCCGTTCCACACCTCGACCGCGTCGAAGCCGGTGTAGCCGAACTTGAAGTTGCACCCGACCCACGGGCAGTACGGGTGCGCGGCGACGCAGAGGCCGCCGGAGCGGTGCACCGCACGCTGGTACTCGGGCAGTTCGCCGTCGCGGGACCGGTACCGCCAGTCGACGAACTGGCCGGGCCGCAAGCCGAGCGCGAGCCAGTGGCCGTTGCGGGTGGTGACCTCCTCGCCGAGCATGATCAGCAGGTCGTCGCCGGCGAACTCGCCCCACACCCCGTGCGAGGACGACGTGTTGTGGTCGGTCGAGGTGATGAAGTCCAGCCCGGCTTCCCGCGCGCCGGCGGCCACCTCGGCAGGCAGGCGCTTGCCGTCCGAGTGCACGGTGTGCAGGTGGCAGTCGCCGCGGTACCACTGGCGACCGCGCGTGCGGGTGCGCTCGGACGGGTAGTTCGGGCGGTACGGCGCGCCGGCCGGTCCGTGGGTGAGCGTCACCTCGACGCGGTAGTTCAGCCCCTGCGGCGCGATCGTGTACGGGCCGAGGACGATGTGCCAGGTGCCGGGCGTGACGTCACCGGGCAGGTAGCCGGGCGTGGCCTCGGTGCGGCTGATCGAGAAGCGGTCGCGGAAGCCGCCGGACCAGCCGCGGAAGCCGTCGCCGCCGAGAGCGGTGCCGCGGTTGTCGAAGATGCCGATGTCACACGAGTTGCCGGGCGTCCCGCTGGGCACCGTCGTCTTGTCATAGGTGTAGACCACCGACAGCTGGCTCACCCCGGCCGGTACCTCCACCGGCAGGTAGACGAAGTCCGCGGTGCCCGGCTCGAACCGGCCGGTCAGCACCTTGGTCTCGGCCTGGCCCTCGGCGGCCTCGGCGAACGCCACCGGTGCGAGCGTCACCGCGCCGGCCACCGACGCCGCCTGTAGGAAACCGCGTCGGGAAACTCCGCAACCCATGCACATGCGGCCATGTCATCAGCGGCGGATGACCTTCGTGAGCCGGCTGCCCGTACACCGCGTGTCCAGAACCTGAACGAACGTCACACTTCCGTGCTTAGGTTCGGCTAAGCTAAGTTGCACAGCGTGAACGCGATCATGTCACCCTCGGTGACCAGGACGACGCCGCGCCGGCTGTTGCTCCTGGTGTCCCTGCTGGTGGCGTTGGTCGTCGCCGTCGCGTTGAGCCTGGTCCTGGGCAGCAACCACCTCGGCATCGGCACCGCCGTCCAGGTGCTGCTGCACGACGACGGCAGCGAGGCGGCGACGATCGTGCGTGACGTGCGCCTGCCACGCACCGCGCTGGGGGTGCTCGTCGGTGTCGCGCTCGGCGCCGCCGGGGTCCTCATGCAGGGGCACACCCGCAACCCGCTGGCCGATCCCGGTCTGCTCGGCATCAACGCCGGTGCCGCGCTCGCGGTGGCGCTGGCCGCGCAGTTCCTCAGGGTGGTCGATCCAGGCGGCCAGGTGTGGTTCGGTTTCGCGGGGGCGCTGATCGCGACGGCCGCGGTGTTCGCGATCGGGTCGAGCGGGCGGCAGCTGAGCCCGGTGCCGATGGCGCTGGCCGGGGCGGCCGTGATGGCGTTGCTGTCGACCTTCACGTCGTTGGTGATCTTGAGCGACAACCCGACGCTGGACGTCTACCGCCGCTGGGTGGTGGGCTCGATCAGCGGCCGCGACGCGAGCATCAGCCTCGGGATCCTGCCGTTCGTGGTGGCCGGGCTGGTGCTGGCGATGCTGAACACGCGGGCGCTGAACGCGGTCTCGCTGGGCGAGGACACCGCGCGCGGGCTGGGCCAGTCGGTCGCGGCGAGCCGCCTGGTCGGCCTGGCGGCGGTGACGCTGCTGGCCGGCGCCGCGACTGCCGCCGCCGGGCCGATCGCCGCGCTCGGTCTGATCGTCCCGCACGTGGTGCGCACCGTGACCGGCCCGGACCACCGGTGGCTGCTCCCGTGTGCCGCCCTGGCCGGCGCGGTGCTGCTGCTGCTCGCGGACGTCGCGGGCCGCCTGATAGCCGCCCCAGCGGAAATCCCGGCCGGCATCACGCTGGCCATCCTCGGCGGCGGCGCATTCGTGCTGATCGCCCGCCGCACCCGGCTGGTGAAGCTCTGATGCCACACCAACGCCCCGCCCGCGCGGCCGGTGCCACCGCGCCCGCCGGCCATCCGAGCACAGCCGCGGCGCAACCCCCAGCCACCATCACGCCACCCATCCTCGGCAGCCGCGCCTTCGCACGACGCCCGCACCAGGCTGGTGAAGCTCTGATGCCACACACCCAACCCATCGGCGCGGCCCGACACCCAGTCGCAGCCAGTGCCACACCGCCCGCCGGCCACCCGACCGCGGCCGCAGCGGCGCAACCCCCAGCCAGCATCACGCCGCCCATCCTCGGCAGCGGCGTCTTCGCACGCCGTCCGCATCACAGCACCGCACCCACGTGCTGGTCCGCTTCCGATCGCCCCCACGCAGCCCGTTCGGCGGGCCTCGTCACCCGCGGAGGCGGGCACGCATGACCACCACCCTCGGCGTGCGGTGGAACACCCGCGCGGCCACCGTCTACCTCGTCGTGCTCGTGGCTCTCCTACTGGTCACCGCGGTGGGCGTGACCATCGGCGAGTACCCCATCCCGCTCGGCCGGCTGCCCGAGCTGCTCACCGGCGGCGGGCACCGCATCGACCGGCACATCCTGTTCGACCTCCGCGTCCCGCGGGCGGTCACCGGGTGCCTGGCCGGCGCGTGCCTCGCCATGGCCGGGGCCCTCACCCAGACCATCTCCCGCAACCCGCTCGCCACCCCGGACATCCTCGGCGTCACCGGGGGCGCCTCCGCGGCCGCGGTCGCAGTGATCGTCTTCGGGGGCGGCGTCTACAGCCTCGCCAGCGGGATCACCACCATCGGCGTGCCCGTGGCCGCGCTCGTCGGGGGTCTCGTCGCCGCCGCGGCCGTCTACGGCTTCTCCTGGCGCCACGGCGTCGACGGCTTCCGGCTGGTGCTGGTCGGCATCGGCTGCGGCGCCGTCCTCACGGCGCTCACCAGCTGGCTCCTCATCCTCGCCAGCATCAACAGCGCCGCGCAGGCCACGGTGTGGCTCGTCGGCTCGATCAGCGCCGTCAGCTGGGACCAGGCGATCCCCCTGCTCATCCTCGCCGCGCTGCTCATCCCGGCCGCGCTCACGCTGCCCCGCACCCTCGCCGTCACCCAGCTCGGCGACGACGCGGCCGCCGGGCTGGGCGTGCGCATCCAGGCGTCCCGGCTGGGCACGATCGGCGTGGCCGTCGGGCTCACCGCGGCCGCGGTCGCCGCCGCCGGGCCGGTCGGCTTCGTCGCGCTGGTCACCCCGCAGATCATGCTGCGCCTCACCGGCGGATCCCGGCCGCCGCTGGTCGCGTCCGCGCTCGGCGGCGCCCTGCTCGTCCAGGCCTCCGACCTGCTCGGCCGCACCGCGTTCAGCTGGGAGGTCCCGGTCGGCCTGATCACGGCCGCGATCGGCGCCCCCTACCTCATCTGGCTCCTCCTCCGACGACGTTGACCCCGAAGAAAGGTGACCCCATGACAGCGACCCGCCGGACCTTCCTCACCGGCAGCCTGGCCGTGGCCGCGACCGGACTGCTCGCCGCGTGCGGTTCGAGCGGATCGGACTCGGCCGCGAGCGGCGGCGGCGCCTGGTCCTTCACCGACGACCTGGGCACCAAGGTCGACCTCGACGCCCGCCCGACGCGCATCGCCGGCCTCAACGACGCCATCGCGTCCCTGTGGAACTACGGCATCACGCCGGTCGCCTCGTTCGGCTACACCGGCCTCGCCGACGACGTGAACTTCACCGGCCGCGACCTCAGCCAGGTCAAGGAGGTCGGCCGCACCTACGGCGAGATCGACATCGAGGCACTCGCCGCCGCCAAGCCGGACCTGATCCTCACCCACGCCTACCCCGTGGACAGCACGGGCAAGATCGACCCGACCCAGCCGCTGTACGGGTTCAAGGACGTCACCCAGCAGCAGGCCGTCGCCGAGATCGCGCCGATCGTCGCGCTGAAGATGGCCGGCTCCGCCACCAACGTCGTCGACCGGACCGTGGAGCTGGTCAAGGCGCTGGGCACCGAGCCGGCCGCGGACGCCAAGCAGGCCTACGAGACCGCCCGCACCCGGTTCAAGAACGCCACCGGCAAGGGCCTCACCGTGATGGCGGTCGCCGCCTACCCCGGCGACGGCGTCTACATCTGCAAGGCAGCCGACGACCCGGCGCTGCGCAGCTACACCGAGCTCGGCCTGACCTACCCCGACCCGGGCGGCTCGAAGTACTACTGGGAGCAGGTCAGCTGGGAGAACATCGGCAAGTACCCGGCCGACGTGGTGCTGTACTCGCTGCGCGCGATGGACAAGGACACGCTCATGCAGCAGGCCACGTTCGCCCGCACGCCGGCGGCCGCCGCCGGGCAGGTGTTCCCGTGGGAGTTCTCGTCGATGGACTACGTGGCGCAGGCCCGCACGCTGAACAACCTCGCCGCGAACCTGGAGGCGTCCCGCAAGGTTGTCTGAATCCGACGGTCGGCCGACACGGCAACCGGGACGGCAAACACGGCACCCGGAGCGGCGAACACGGCGCGCGCGGCGTCCGCCGCCGGTGGCGCTGTGCTGGCCGCCGGGGCGGCGTGCCGGGCGGGCACGGTGATGCCTTGGCCGCCGGTGGCGCCGTGTTGGCCGCCGGTGGCGCCGTGCTGGCCGCCGGGGCGGCATGTCGAGCGGGCACGGTGGTGCCTTGGCCGCCGGTGGCGCCGCCTTGGCCGCCGGTAGCGCCGCCTTGGCCGCCGGTGGCGGCGTGTCGGCCGGACGCGGTGGGTTCGCTGCCGCGCGTCAGCTCAGCCGCGGGGTGCGGAGGTTCTCCGGCGCCTCCGCGCCTTCCCGGGCCCACGCCACCAGCCCGGCCACGTCGATCCCGTGCGGGGACTCCGCCGCGTAGGGCTCGATCGCCGTGGCGCCGCGTCTCAGCAGCGACACCGCGCCCTTCGCGTTGCCGCGTGCGGCATGCGTCAGTCCGACCGCCAGCTGCGCCAGTCCCTTCCACAACCCGCGGTCCGGGCCGTCGGAGGACTTCCACGCGTCCTCGAACACCTCGTGCGCGTGGAACGGTCTGCCGGCGTCCAGCAGGCGCTGGGCCTCCTCCACCGTCTCCGCCGGGGTGCGCGCGATGCCCTCCGGCTGGCGCTCCACCCCCGGCGTCCCGTACGGCAGCGGCCGCCCCAGCCCGTCGCGCGGGCGGGCGTTTCGCGGCTTGCCCTCGGCGTCGCGGTCCCGATCGGCCATGGCGCCGATTGTGCCGTAGTCTGGGGACTCGTGCGTTTTCTCGATGGCCACGGGCCCGCTCACGACCTCACTTACGACGACGTCTTCCTCGTGCCCAACCGCTCGGCCGTGGAATCGCGCTTCGACGTCGACCTGTCCACCGTCGACGGCACCGGCGCCACGATCCCGATCGTCGTCGCCAACATGACCGCCGTCGCGGGGCGGCGGATGGCCGAGACCGTCGCGCGGCGCGGCGGGCTCGTCGTCCTGCCGCAGGACGTCGACCCGGCCGCGGTCGCCGACATCGTCGGCTGGATCAAGAGCCGCCACACCACCTGGGACACCCCGCTGGTCCTCACCGGCGGTGACGCGGTCGCCGACGCCCTCAACCTGATCGGCAAGCGCGCGCACGGCGCCGTCGTCGTGGTCGACGAGGACGGCCGCCCGCAGGGCATCGTCGACGAGGCCGCCTGCACGGGCGTCGACCGCTTCGCGCGCGTCGCCGAGGTCGCCTACGAGCCGCTCGTGACCTGCCCGCTCGACACCCCCTCCCGTGAGGTCTTCGAGCGCCTGCACGCCGCGGGCGCCCAGATCGCGCTGGGTGTGGACGCCGACGGCAAGCTCGCCGGGATCCTCACCCAGACCGCGGCGCTGCGCGCCGACATCTACACCCCGGCCGTGGACGCCCAGGGCAGCCTGCGGGTCGCCGCCGCCGTGGGCATCAACGGCGACGTCGCCGCCAAGGCCGAGTCGCTGCTGGCCGCGGGCATCGACACGCTCGTGGTCGACACCGCGCACGGCCACCAGGAGAAGATGATCGCCGCGCTGAAGGCCGTCCGCTCGGTCTCGCCCGCGGTGCCGGTCGTGGCGGGCAACGTGGTCACCGCGGAGGGCACCCGCGACCTCATCGACGCGGGCGCGGACGTGGTCAAGGTCGGCGTCGGCCCCGGCGCGATGTGCACCACGCGGATGATGACCGGCGTCGGCCGCCCGCAGTTCTCCGCGGTGCTGGAGTGCGCGAAGGCCGCCCGCGAGCTGGGCAAGCACGTGTGGGCCGACGGCGGCGTCCGCCACCCCCGCGACGTCGCGCTGGCCCTCGCCGCCGGCGCGTCGGCGGCGATGGTCGGCTCGTGGTTCGCCGGCACCCACGAATCCCCCGGCGACCTGCGGTACGACGAGCACGGGCGTCCGTACAAGGAGTCGTTCGGCATGGCGTCGAAGCGGGCCGTCGGCGCCCGCACGCGCACCGACAACGTGTTCGAGCGCGCCCGCAAGGCCCTGTTCGAGGAGGGCATCTCGTCGTCGCGGATGCTGCTCGACCCGCAGCGCCCCGGCGTCGAGGACCTGATCGACGAGATCTGCTCGGGCGTCCGGTCCGCGTTCACCTACGCGGGCGCGCGGGACATCGAGGACTTCCACCGCCGCGCGGTGCTGGGCATCCAGTCGGCCGCCGGCTTCGCCGAAGGGCGGCCGCTGCCCGCCGGCTGGTGAGGAACGGGGCCGCCTCGCCCGAGGCGGCCCCGCCCACGCTTACCCGTGGTCCTCCAGCATCTCCGTGACCAGCGCGGCGATCGGCGACCGCTCGGAGCGGGTCAGCGTGACGTGCGCGAAGAGCGGGTGGCCCTTCAGCTTCTCGATCACCGCCGACACGCCGTCGTGGCGCCCGACGCGCAGGTTGTCCCGCTGCGCGACGTCGTGCGTGAGCACCACGCGGGACGCGGTGCCCAGCCTCGACAGCACGGTGAGCAGCACGTTGCGCTCCAGCGACTGCGCCTCGTCCACGATCACGAACGAGTCGTGCAGGGACCGGCCGCGGATGTGCGTCAGCGGCAGGACCTCCAGCATGCCGCGGTCGAACACCTCGTCCAGCACGTCCTGGCTGACCAGGGCGCCGAGGGTGTCGAACACCGCCTGCGCCCACGGCTGCATCTTCTCCGACTCCGACCCCGGCAGGTAGCCGAGGTCCTGGCCGCCGACGGCGTACACCGGCCGGAACACGACCACCTTGCGGTGCTCGCGGCGTTCCATCACCGACTCCAGCCCGGCGCACAGCGCGAGCGCGGACTTGCCGGTGCCGGCGCGGCCGCCGAGCGACACGATGCCGATGTCCGGGTCGAGCAGCAGGTCCAGCGCGATCCGCTGCTCGGCCGAGCGGCCGTGCAGGCCGAACGCCTCCTTGTCACCGCGGACCAGCTTGACCTTCTTGGCCGGGGTCAGCCTGCCCAGTGCGGACGAGCTGCCGGAACCGGCGACCAGCCGCAGGCCGGTGTGGCAGGGCGATTCGCCCACCTCGGGCAGCCCGTATTCGGCCAGGTCGACGACACCGTCGCGGAACAGCGCGTCGACCGCCTCCTGCGGCACCTCCACGTCGACCATCCCGGTCCAGCCGGACGGCGCGACCTCCAGCGCGCGGTACTCGTCGGCGGGCAGGCCGACGGCGCCCGCCTTGACGCGCAGCGGGATGTCCTTGGTGACCAGGGTGACCGCCTCGCGCTCGACCTTGAGGTTCAGCGCGCAGGCCAGGATCCGGTGGTCGTTGGAGTCCGTGCGGAACCCGGGCGGCAGGACCGTCGGATCCGAGTGGTTCAGCTCGACGTGCAGGGTGCCGCCGGAGTCACCGATCGGGATCGGGGCGTCCAGCCGGCCGTGCTTGAGCCGCAGGTCGTCGAGCTGACGCAGGGATTCCCGCGCGAACCAGCCCAATTCGGGGTGATGCCGTTTCGCCTCCAGTTCACTGATCACGACCAACGGCAGGACCACGGCGTGCTCGGCGAATCTCGTGATGGCCCACGGGTCGGCCAGCAGAACCGAGGTGTCCAGGACATAGGTGTGCTGCCCTGGCACGGAACTCGGGGGTTCTGCGGTGCCCTCCGCGGAATTCGGTGAGCGGCCGGAGGCCTTACGGGGCGAACGCTGCGTAGTCACGACGGCATCTCCCTCGTGGACGTGGCACCACGCCCACACTCGCTGGGCCGGGCACCACCCTGGCTGGTCCGCTCTTCGCTTCCGCTTACGCGTCAGCGCGCAGGGCCACGAGGGCCGGGTGCCGGCCCCCTCGTGGGTATCGCGAACGGCTCACGCGCCGTCTGCTCTACAACCGCCACTACCAGGGCCTCCCGTGATGGTCCGCAAGGTCACGAGCCATCACTTCGGAAGTTACCTGCGTTCGCCGTTTCGTGCAGGCAGCCAGGCAGGTGATTCACCAGGTTGTCATCTCACCGTCGGTAGAGGAGAAATCAACGGATCGGCACGGAACGTGTTGTCAAGTACCGAAACGGCGGTGCCGCCACGCGTAGTCACGGAGCGCGCGGAGGAAATCGACCCTGCGGAACGCGGGCCAGTAGGCCTCCGTGAACCAGAACTCGGAGTGCGCCGACTGCCACAGCAGGAAACCGGACAGCCGCTGCTCACCGGAGGTGCGGATGATGAGGTCGGGGTCGGGCTGGCCCGAGGTGTAGAGGTGCTCGGAGATGTGGTCGACGTCGAGGATCTTCGCCAGCTCGCGGATGGACGTGCCCTCGTCGGCGTGCTGGAGCAGCAGCTTCTTGACCGCGTCCGCGATCTCCTGCCGCCCGCCGTAGCCGACGGCGACGTTGACCTCCATGCCGGTGCGCTTCTCGGTGCTCGCCGCGGCCGACTGCAGGCGCTTGGCGATCGGCTCGGGCAGGAGCTCCAGCGCGCCGACGACCCGGATGCGCCACGGGTTGCCGGGGTGGGCCAGCTCGTCGACGACGTCGGCGATGATCTCCAGGAGCGGTTCGAGCTCCTCGGTGGCGCGGCTGAGGTTGTCCGTGGACAGCAGCCACATCGTCACGACCTCGACGTCGGCCTCGCGGCACCAGGTGAGGAAGTCGGCGATCTTGCGCGCTCCCGCGCGGTGCCCGTCGGCGACGTCGGTGAAGCCGGCTTCCCGTGCCCACCTGCGATTGCCGTCCAGCATGATCGCGATGTGCCGCGGGTGCTTGCCCGCGGCCTGCTGGATCAGACGGCGGCTGTAGATGCCGTAGACAAGCTTGGACCCGAAGGAGCGAAGACTCACGTCCAACCAATGTACGCAGGGTCCGAAAGCGACGTGGGCCGGGCCACGGTTGACTGGCGCGGAACCTACGTCGCCGTAACCTTGTTGGTGTGACCGTAGAGACCGAACCCTTCGTCGACACCCGCCCCCGGCTCCGCGGCCATATCCACTTCTGGACGTTCTTCAGCGCGCTCGCCTGCGTGGCGACGCTGGTCGCGTTCGCCGGCGCGACGGTGTCCGGCCTGGCCGCGCTGGCCACGTCGGTGTACGGGGTGACCGTGCTCGGCGTGTTCGGCGTCAGCGCGCTGTACCACCGCCGGTTGTGGAGCCCGCGTGCCTACCAGTGGATGAAGCGCGCGGACCACTCGATGATCTTCCTGTTCATCGCGGGCACGTACACGCCGTTCACGCTGCTCGCGATGTCGAAGCCGACCGGCTACGTCGTGCTGGGCGTGGTCTGGGGCGGCGCGCTGGCCGGGGTGGCGCTGAAGATGCTGTGGCCGGGCGCGCCGCGCTGGCTCGGCGTGCCGATCTACGTGGCGCTCGGCTGGGTGGCGATCTTCGTGCTGCCCGAGCTGGCCACGCACGCCGGGGTGGCCGCGCTCGTGTTGCTGCTGGTTGGCGGCCTGTTCTACACCGTAGGCGCGGTGTTCTACGCGGTGAAGTGGCCGAACTACTGGCCCAACACCTTCGGCTACCACGAGTTCTTCCACGCGTGCACCGTGCTGGCCGCGATCTCGCACTACATCGCCGTCTGGCTGGCGATCTACGCCTGAGCGGCGGTCAGCGGCCCAACGGCTGGAAGAAGGCGAGCATGCGCCGGGCCGCGTCCGGCGCCGCCAGCATTTCCTGGATCCGGGCGGAGTGCCGCGCGGCCGCGCTGGTGCGTTCGAACATCTCACGCTCGTACTCCTCGACCGCCGCGGCGAGGTCGCCCGGGTGCGCGGCCAGCGCCTGGCCGAGCCGGGCGCCGTCGAGCAGCGCCATGTTGGCGCCCTGCCCCACCGGCGGCATCAGGTGCGCGGCGTCGCCGAGCAGCGTGACGCCCGGTTTCGCGGGCCAGGTCACGCCGACCGGCAGCGTGGTGATCGCACGCGGCACGATGGTGTCGTCGCAGGCCGCGATCAGCGCGGTGATCCGCGGGTGCCAGTCGGCGAACAGGTCGAGCAGGCGCGCCCTGGCCGCGGCGGGGTCGTCGAACGGGATGCCGCTGGTCGCCAGCCAGTCCGCGCCGGTGTGGAAGCTGAGGTAGACGCGGACGCGGCCGTCGCCGTTGCGCTGCGCGGACAGGGACCGGCGGTCGCCGAGCACCCAGTAGTTGCCGCGCCCGACCATCGCCGCGAGGTCCGGGTGGGTGCGGTCGATGTCCGGAATGCCGAGTTCGATGGTGTTCTGGCCGGTGTGCACCGGCCGGGCGTCGGTGAGCAGCGGGCGCACCCGGGATTCCGCGCCGTCGGCGCCGACCAGCAGGTCGTACGCCGCGGTGCGGCCGTCAGCGAAGCGCAGCACGCCGTCGGCCGCGGACTGGAAGGCGTGCCTCCAGCGCACGGTGTGCTCGGGGAGGGAGTCGAGGAGCAGGTCACGCAGGTCGGCGCGGTCCACCTCGGGCCGGTCGAGCGGGGCGTCGTCGGGCGTGTCCTCCTGCAGCAGCAGGGTGCCGTCCGGTTCCAGGAGCCGCATGTCCTGGCCCGCGCCCCGGGCGATCGCCTGGAACCCGTCGAACAGCCCGGCCTCGCGCAGCGCCTGCTGCCCGGAGTGGATGTCGAGCATGCCGCCCTGGCCGCGCGCGTGCCGCGACGAGTCGCGTTCGTAGACGACCGACTCGATGCCGTGCACGTGCAGCACGCGGGCGAGGGCCAGCCCGCCGAGGCCGGCACCGACGATGGCGATGTTCACGAGCACTCCTTCGATACAGTGTATTTCTACGATACACCGTATTGCGGGATGCGATGTATCGTCAACGCATGCTGGTGTGGGAGAGGCCCGAGCCGCCGAGCCGTCCGGCGCCCGCGCCGCTGAGCCGGGAGCGGATCGTCGAGGCGGCGATCCGGCTGGCTGACGCGGACGGCCTGGATGCCGTGTCGCTGCGCAAGGTCGCCGCCGAGCTGGGCGTCGGCCCGATGCGGTTGTACGGCTACCTCGAAACCAAGGAGGAGCTGCTCGACCTGATGGTCGACGCGGTGCAGGCGGAGATCCGGCCCGCCGGCGAGGGCTGGCGGGAGGTGCTGCGGTCACTCGCCGAAGCCACGCGGCAGGCCGTCCACCGGCACGAATGGCTCGCCGACCTGCTCGGCGGACGACCCCAGCTCGGCCCGAACGCGCTGGCCAGGCTGGAGGCGGTGGTCGCCGGACTGCGCGGCGTCGACGCGGACGCCGTCCTGCCGGTGGTCGCGGCCGTCGACTCGTACGTCATCGGCGCCGTGCGGCGGGAGATCGCCGAGCGGCGCGCCGAGCGGGCCAGCGGGATGGACAAGACGCAGTGGCAGGCGGCGTCCTGGCCGTACCTGGAACGGGCTTTCGCGACGGGCCGATACCCCGCGCTGGCCGACTTCGTCCGCGACGGCAGCAGGCCGGACGCGGACGCCACGTTCCGCAGGGGGCTGGACTTCCTGCTCGACGGCATCGGCGCCCACCTCGCCCGCTAACCGCGTCAGGCGCTCCATCGCGCCGACCGCGAGCTTCCCGCTGGTCCGGAACGCGAGCACGATCGCGGCCGCGAGCACGAACATCCGGGTCCGGGCTTGACCATCGTGGCGACCGGGAGCGTGTAGACCTCGACGACGCGGACCACGCACTCGTCCGGCAACGCCGCTCCCCAGACGACCGAGAACACCCGCTCCGCGCGGCGGAACTCCGCCGACGAGGCTGCGAGCCCCTGCCACCGCGCGAGCCCGCGGCCGGTGATCATGCCGAATCCGGGTCCGGGCTTGACGTTCGTCAGCCGAGCAGTCGCCGGAGGTAGTAGTCCACCGTGGCGACCGCCTCGTCCGGGGCGGTCTGTCCCAGTGCCACCTCGACGCCCAGTCCGGCGGCCAGCTGGATCAGGATGCGTGCCTCCCGGTCCGGGTCGACACCGCGCCGCTCACCGACTGCCGCGGCGACCAGGCTCGCCAGGAAGCCGCGCAGCTCGGCGTCGCCGTCGGACATCCGGGTCGCGATCGCCTCGCTGGTGATCGCGCGGTTGAGGAAGGCGATGCCGAGCAGGAGGAACTGCCTGCTCTCCGCGTTCAGGCCGAGCATCTCGGTCAGCACCTCGCGCAGGATCCGCTCCGGCCCGGGATCCCCGGCCAGGCGCGCCCGGATCCGCGCCCCCGCGCGCTCGTTCGCCAGCTCCAGCGCGAACGCGAGCATGTCGTCCTTGGACGCGAAGTAGTGCTGCACCCGGCCCATCGAGACCCCCGCCTCGGCGGCCACCTCGCGCAGGCTCACCGCCTCGATGCCGCGCGTGCTTGCCAGCCGCCACAGGGCTTCGGCCAGTTCGGCGCGGCGCTGGTCGTGATCGACTTGCCTGGGCACGCGCCAAGCTTAGCAATGCACTTGCATTGCCGTCCGGCTCGTTCTTACAATGCAGACGCATTGCGAAAACACTGTGGGGGTGCTCATGGCGACGAAGACGCCGGGATACGACGCCGCGCAACTGGTCTGCCTGGTGGCGGGCATCCAGCTCGGCGCGGTCCCGCTGGTCCAGGCGATTCTCGGCGCACGGCAGGGTGGGGTGTTCGGTTGGCTTTCCGGCGGGCTGGACCTGGCCGGCGCGTGGCGGTACGTGGTGCCGAGCGCCGTGGCGATCGCGATGGTCGTCGCGATCCTGGCGCTCGGCACCGCCAAGGAGAAGAAGCGCACCTGACGCGGCGCCGGCCGCGACCCGGCCGGCGCTGTAGGCCCGTGGAACACGGCCTTCGGCCGCGGGCCGGCATCGGTCAGCTTCACCACGCCGTAGGAGGCCAGGTCGAGGTAACGCGAACACGTTGCGCCAGGACCTGCGGTCGCACTTCGCGCACGGCAAACCGGTGGTGGCGACCGAATCACCGCCATCTCCCGGCGCACCTCGCCGAGGTCCCACTCCGGCCGGGAGCTCGTGCCGAACAACAAAACGGCAGCACGCGCGCCTAACGCAGCATCGCGGGGCGCAGGAACGGTTCCGGCACCGCGAAGCCGTCCGCGAGCAGTCGCGCGTGGGGGCGGAGTTCGGCGCACAGGTCGTTCACCGCGGCGACCACCGCCTTCGCCCGCGCCGACGTCAGCCGGCCGTGTTCGAGGAACCACGCGCGGTCCTCTTCGACGTTCGACAGCACGTACAGGTCGCACACCCGCTCCAACAGCGCCCGCGCCTCGTCGTCCGCGCACCGATCGATGGCGGCGACGAACGCCTCCAGCACGATCCGTTCGACGTGCACCTTCGCCGCACGCAGCACGTGGTCCTGCGCGTCGTTGAAGACCTCGAACGGGTCCGCCTCCGCGGCCCGGCGCAGCCGCCGCGCACAGCCCTCCAGCACGTGCTGCTCGCGGTCCTCGAACAGCTTCACCTGCCAGCCGCGGTCGAACAGCACATCGTCGTCGTCCCGGCCGGGCGCCGCGTCCACCAGCCGCTCGATCACCTTGCGCGCCGCCGTCCGCTCGATCACCGCGCCGACGAACTGCTCGGCCACGAACCGGGCGGTCGCCAGCGGGCTCAGGTCGGCGAAGTGGTCGCGGTAGCTGGTCAGCAGGCCCTTCGCGACCAGCTGCAGCAGCACCGTGTTGTCGCCCTCGAACGTGGTGAACACGTCGGTGTCGGCCTTCAGCGCGGGCAGCAGGTTCTCCGACAGGTATCCCGCGCCACCACACGCTTCCCGCGCCGTCTGGATGCTGCGGGTCGCGTGCCAGGTCGCGATCGCCTTGATGCCCGCGGCACGGGATTCCAGCTCGCGTTGCGCCCGTTCTTCGGCGTCCGCGGTGCCCTGGATGTCGTGCAGCGCCCGGGTCAGCTCCTCGTGCGCGAAGTGCAGCGCGTAGGTGCGCGCGATCGCCGGCAGCAGTTTCCGTTGGTGCGCCCGGTAATCCAGCAGCACTGTCTCGCCGTCCGCGCCGGGACGGCCGAACTGGCGGCGCTTCTCCGCGTACCGGGTCGCGATCGCCAGCGCCCGCTCGGTCGCGTGGATCGCGCCGCCCGCCACGCTGATCCGGCCGCGGATCAACGTGCCCAGCATGGTGAAGAACCGGCGGTTGTCGCTCTCGATCGGGCTCGTGTAGGTGCCGTCCTCGGTGACGTCGCCGTACCGGTTGAGCAGCGCGTCCCGCGGCACGCGCACGGAGTGGAACGTCAGGCGCCCGTTGTCGACGCCGTTCAGGCCCGCCTTGCGGCCGTCGTCACCGATCTCCACGCCCGGCATCGGCGCGCCCGTCTCGTCCCGGATCGGCACCACGAAGGCGTGCACGCCACGGCTTTCCCCGCCGGTGACGAGCTGCGCGAACACCACCGCCATCTGGCCGTGCCGCGCCGCGTTGCCGATGTAGTCCTTGCGCGCCTGCTCGTCCGGGGTGTCGATGACGAACTCGCGGGTGGCCGGGTCGTAGGTGGCCGTGGTGCGCAGGTGCTGCACGTCCGAGCCGTGCCCGGTCTCGGTCATGGCGAAGCAGCCGAGCAGGTCCAGGTCCATGATGCGGGCCAGGTACCGCTGGTGGTGCGGCGCCGTGCCGAGCAGCTGGATCGCGCCGCCGAACAGGCCCCACTGCACACCGGACTTCACCATCAGCGACAGGTCGCCGTAGCCGAGCATCTCGAACGACACCACCGAGCCGCCGATGTCTCCCCCGCCGCCGTACTCGCGGGAGAATCCGAGCCGGTGCCAGCCGCTCTTGGCCAGTTCCCGCAGGCGCTCCAGCACCCAGGCCCGGTACTCCTCGGTGCTCAGGTCGTAGGGCTCGTCGAGGTCGTACCCGGCGTACTGCGCGCGAATCTCCCGGCGCAGCTGGGCCCACTGTCCATCCAGTACCGCGGTCAACGCATCGGGGTTCATGTTCCTACTCTGGCGTAACTTCCGCGGTCCCGCATGGCGAGCTCAGCCCAGATCCGGCCCCTCCCGGCGCAGTTCGTCGACCTTCGACATGGCCTCGCGCAGCTCGCCGAGCCACTCCTCGGCGTGCTGACCGACGAGCCGGGCTGCCCAGGCCAGGGCGTCCGACCGGGACCGCGCGACCCCGGCGTCGACGAGCGTGTCGAGCACCAGCCGCTCGGGCTGGCGCAGGCGCGTCATCACCGGCACCGACTGTGTGGTGAACAACTCTTCGGTGCCGCCGAGGCGCGCGCCCCAGGACACCTTGCGCTGGTACCGGTGCTCGGCCTGGCGCGCGATCTCGATGCGGTGCTCGCGGGTCTCCTCGCGGAACCGGCTGATGCGCCCCGACTCGGCGGCGGCGCGGGCGGCGTCGTCGGCGAACTCGTCGGTGAGCGCCGGCAGTTCGCCGACGATCAGGATCTCCTCACGGTCCACCGTGATGTCCGGGGTTCCGGTGAACCAGCCGTCGGGGAGCCGCCCGGCGAACCAGCCCGCCGCGTCGTCCGCCGGCGGCACTTCGGCCTGGCCGCGGCCCTTCCAGCCTCGTCCCCACTGTGCGTGTGTGCGCATGTCCATCGCCTCCGCGATTACATGATTACGTTGCAACACACGCTACGCCGGAACCAGCGCGTCAGATCCCCTGTTCACTGCGGGCGGACAAAGCTGAGACCAGGTCATCAGGGCTGGTCACGGGCCGGTCGCAGACGTAACCGCGGCACACGTAGGCCGCGGCCTGACCGGCCACCAGCGGGCGGTCCGCGAGCAGCGGCACCCCCTCTGCGTCGGGCTCCCCGGCCAGCACGACCGCGCCGCCGTGCGCACGACGGGCGGCCACCGCGCGCAGCAGGTCCCGCTCGGTCGAGTCCGGGCCGGCGATGGCGACCTGGACGGGCCCGGCCAGCAGCGCCTCGGCCGCGGTGAGCCAGTGCCCGGCGAAGCGCGGGGCCTTGGCGATCAGCTGGCCCGTCCGGTGCACGGCCTCCTCGGCGGCTGCCCGGTACCGCGCGGACCGGTCCGGCCCGACCAGCACCGAGGCCGTGACCAGCGCGTTCGTCAGCGCGGATGCGCCGGAGGGGCTGGCGTTGTCAGTCGGGTCCGACGGCCGGTGCACGAGGACCTCGGCGTCGTCCGCCGTGTCGTGGTACGCGCCCGGGGTGTCCGCGACGGCGAAATTGGCGAGCGCGGTGTCGAGCAGGTTCACCGCTTCGGTGAGCCAGCGCGGGTCGCCGGTCGCCTGGTGCAGGGCCAGCAGTCCCTCGGCCAGGCAGCCGTAGTCCTCCAGCACGCCCGCCGCGTCACCGGCCGTGCCGTCACGCGAGCTGCGGCGCAGGCGGTTGTCGCGGAGGTGGATGCCGAGGACCGCGGACGCGGCCTCCTGCGCCGCGGTCACCCAGTGCGGCTCGTCGAGCGCCACGCCCGCCTCGCACAGCGCGGTGATGGCAAGGCCGTTCCAGGCCGCGATCACCTTGTCGTCCCGGCCCGGCTGGGGACGCTCGTCGCGGGCGGCCAGCAGCGCGGAGCGGACCCGCTCGAAGCGCTCCCGGTCGTCCGGGTCGCGGAGCTGCAGCACCGAGGCGCCGTGCTCGAACGTGCCGGATTCGGTGACGCTGAACAGTTCCGCGGCCCACGCGCCGTCGTCGTCGCCGAGCACCTCACGCAGCTGCGCGGGCGTCCACACGTAGGTCAGGCCTTCCTCGCCGAGGGTGTCCGCGTCGAGCGACGCGGCGAACCCGCCCTGTTCCGTGCGGAGGCGGGCGAGCAGGAACTCGCCGGTCATGCGCGCGACTTCGGCGGCCAGGGCGGAGCCGGTGCGGCGGGCCAGGTGCGCGTAGACCCGCAGCAGCAGAGCGTTGTCGTACAACATCTTCTCGAAGTGCGGCACGACCCAGGACGCGTCGACGGAGTAGCGGGCGAAGCCGCCGGCGAGCTGGTCGTGGATGCCGCCGCGCGCCATCGCCTCGGCGCACGATTCCACAAGGGACAGCGCCTCGGCGGAGCCGGTGCGTTCGTGGTGGCGCAGCAGGAACTCCAGCACCATCGACGGCGGGAACTTCGGCGCGCCACCGAAACCGCCGCGTGCGCGGTCGGCCTCCCCGGTCAGCTTCAGCAGGGCGGCGTCGAGCACCCCCGCGTCGACCGGGGCGGGCGGCAGCGGCCCGAGCTGCCCGGCGAGGTGCTCGACGATCTTGCCCGCGCCCTCGCGCAGTTCGTCGCGGCGTTCCTGCCAGGCCTGGGCGACGGCGACGAGGAGGTGCTGGAACGACGGCATGCCCGGCCGCGGCTCGGGCGGGTAGTAGGTGCCGCAGTGGAACGGCTCGCCGTCGGGGGTGAGGAAGCAGGTCATCGGCCAGCCGCCCTGGCCGGTCATCGCCTGGGTCGCGGTCATGTAGACCGCGTCGATGTCGGGACGCTCCTCCCGGTCGACCTTGATGTTGACGAAGTGCTCGTTCATCAGGCGCGCGGTCTCGGCGTCCTCGAAGGACTCGTGGGCCATGACGTGGCACCAGTGGCACGCGGCGTAACCGATCGAGAGCAGGATCGGCACGTCCCGGCGCTTGGCCTCGGCGAGCGCCTCGGCGCTCCACGGCCACCAGTCGACCGGGTTTTCGGCGTGCTGCAGCAGGTAGGGGCTCGTCGCGGCGGCGAGTCGGTTGGCCATGCCACCAGGGTGTCACGGCGCCCGGAGAGCCGCCGCGCTAGCTGCTCTCGCTCTTCTCCGGCTGCTTGACCGGCTCGGGCGCGGGCTTCCCCGCCTGGTCTTCGTCCTTCGCCTCGGCGGCGTCGGCCTCGGCCTTCTCCTCCGGGTCGAAGGTGGCCGGGACGCGCTTGAGGTGCTTGGTCATCGAGCGCACCAGCAGGGCGACGGCGATGAGGAACAGCAGGAGGATCAGGAACCCCAGCGGCGAGGACTTGCCGAAGTCCTCGCCCTGGCCGCCGTTGTCGCCGTTGCCCGGCTGCTGCGCGAGGACGAGGGCGGTCGTGGCGACCGGCGCCGTCACCGGCAACAAGAGACTCATGTGTTCACCTTCTCACGGACGCCCGCGAACAGGTCGTCCTCGGGCAGCGTGCTGTCCACGAGCGAGCGGACCAGCTCGTACTCCTCCGTCGGCCACACCCGGCGCTGCATGTCCAGCGGCACGAAGAACCACCGGCTGTTCGGGTCGATCTGGGTGGCGTGCGCCTTCAGCGCCTCGTCGCGGACCTCGAAGTAGTCGGCGCACTCGATGCGCGTGGTGACGCGCTCCATGACGTCCGCGCGGTCCGGGTCCCACTTGCCGAGCCACTCCGCGTACGGCGACTCCAGGCCGGCCTCGACGAGCGCGTCGTGGAAGGCCTGCATGCGGGCGCGGGAGAAGCCGTGCATGTAGTACAGCTTGAGCGCCTGCCACGGCTCGCCGGCTTCGGGGAACTTGTCCGGCTCGGCGGCGGCGTCGAAGGCCGCCATGGAGACCTCGTGGGTGCGGATGTGGTCCGGGTGCGGGTAGCCGCCGTTCTCGTCGTAGGTCAGCACGACGTGCGGGCGGAACTCGCGCATGACCTTGACCAGCTCGCGCACCGGCTCCTCGATCGGGGTGAGCGCGAAGCAACCCTCCGGCAGCGGGGGCAGCGGGTCGCCCTCCGGCAGGCCGGAGTCCACGAAGCCCAGCCAGCGGTGCTGGACGCCGAGGATCTTGGCGGCCTTGGCCATCTCCTCGCGGCGGATGGCGGACATGTTGGCCAGCACCTCGGGCCGGTCCATGGCCGGGTTGAGGATGCTCCCGGCCTCGCCTCCGGTGCAGGTCACGACCATGACCTCGGCACCCTCGGCGACGTAGCGCGCCATGGTGGCCGCACCCTTGCTCGACTCGTCGTCGGGATGTGCGTGCACCGCCATGAGACGCAGGCGCGATCCCGTTCCGGACATCAGCTCGTCAGAACCCACCATGCGTCCAACGACCCCTTCTGAATCCCTATTCCGCCCCGGAGAGATACTGCGGTTGCCTCCATTGTCCCCGGGGGTACGACAAGTTCGATCGGAGGCCCGGCACTTGAGCACCGCCAGCGCCCCGCCGTCGCTGCCGGACGGCCGATACGGGCGGCCCCGCAGGCCGAGCCGCCGCTGGCGCGTGTGGGTGTTCACCGGGATCGCGCTGGTCGTGAGCTGCGCCGTCGCGTGGATCGGGTACGTGAACCTGGGCGCCGCGCCCATCAGTGCGGAACGCGTCACGTTCGCGGAGCTTCCCGGCAACGCGATGACGATCTCGCTGAACGTGACGCGGGACGAGCCGGACCGGCCGGGCGTGTGCATCGTGCGGACGCGGGACATCAGCGGCGCCGAGAGCGGGCGGCGGGAGGTCTACATCCCGGCGAACGACAGCCGGGTCGACGTGGTCGTGCGGAGCATCGACCGCCCGGTCACCGCGGACGTGTACGGCTGCTCCTACGACATCCCGGAGTATCTGTCAAGGAGTTAGCGGCCAACGGGGTGAATGACGCGACGAATGCCCGGTTTCTGAGAAAGACACCGGCGCTGACCTGCCCTGCCGTGGTACCCTGATCTACCGGCACGGCCCGAACGGGCCGTGTTTTTCCTTTATCCAGCCGCACTCGGTCGAGTGCGGCTGCCGGCATGAACACCCATGTCCGGCAGGCACGACGAGGAGATGGTGGCCGTGAGCGACACCCAGGTGACCTGGCTGACCCAGGAAGCCTACGACAGGCTCAAGCACGAGCTCGACGAGCTGATCGAGAATCGTCCGGTCATCGCTGCGAAGATCAACGCCAGCCGCGAAGAAGGCGACCTCCGCGAGAACGGCGGTTACCACGCTGCCCGCGAGGAGCAGGGCCAGCAGGAGGCCCGCATCCGCCACCTGCAGGAACTCCTGCGGTCGGCGAAGGTCGGCGAGGCCCCGAAGAACGACGGGGTCGCCGAGCCGGGCAAGGTCCTCACCGTGCGTTACGAGGGTGACGACGAGGACGAGAAGTTCCTGCTCGCCACGCGCGAAGAGGGCGCCGAGGGCGAACTCGACGTGTACTCCCCCGAGTCGCCCCTGGGCAAGGCCCTGCTGGGCGCGAAGGAAGGCGAGTCGCGCGAGTACGAGCTGCCCAACGGGAGCACGCAGAAGGTGACGCTGGTCAAGGCCGTGCCCTACTCCGGCTGAGACCCACACTTTTTCGGAGCGGCTGCTCCGGGCGGGAGCATCGCCCGGAGCAGCCGCTTCGCTGTGTGCGGTCCCGCGCGGGCGTAGCGAAGCAAAAGCGAAGCCCGGCGCCCGGAAAACCGCGTAGCGTCACACGACATGAACCCCATCTGCGTGACCTGCGGCATGCAGTACGCCTCCCCCCGCGCGGACTGCCCCATCTGCGAGGACGAACGCCAGTACGTCCCCCCATCGGGCCAGCGGTGGACCGACTTCGCCACCCTGAAAGCCGAGCACGAGCCGGTCATCAGGCAAGAGGGCACCGGCCTCACCGGCATCGCCTGCACCCCGAAGTTCGGCATCGGCCAGCGCGCCCTCTTCGTCGAGACCGCGAGCGGCAACTTCCTCTGGGACCTCACCGCCTACCTGGACGACACGATCGCCGAGCACATCACCAGCCGCGGCGGCATCACCGGCATCGCGATCAGCCACCCGCACTACTACACGACCTGCGTCGAGTGGGCCCGCACCTTCGACGTGCCGGTCTACCTGCACGAGGGCGACCGCGAGTGGATCGGCCGCCCGGACGAGCGCATCGAGCTGTGGAGCGGCCAGACCAAGCAGGTCGGCGACGGCCTCACGCTGGTCAACCTGGGTGTGCACTTCACCGGCGGCACGGTCCTGCACTGGTCCGGCGGCGAGGAGGGCCGGGGCGCGCTGCTGTCCGGCGACATCGTGCAGGTGATCCCGGACCGCAAGCACGTCGGGTTCATGTACAGCTACCCGAACCTGATCCCGGAACGGCCTGCGGTCGTGCGGCGTGCCGCGGAGATCCTCGCCGGCTACCGCTTCGACGCGATCTACGGCGCGTGGTGGGACGCGGTGGTGCGACAGGACGGCTACGACGTCGTGCAGCGCTCGGCCAAGCGCTACTTGGAGTTCGTTTCGTAGGCGAGCCGTTCCAGCAGCGGACGGACGCGCGGCGGCACGGGCGTGGACAGGGCCAGCGACGTCGACGTGCGGCGCACGCCCGGCACGCTCACCACGGCGTCGATGACCCGCTGCAGGTCGTCGTGGTCGCGCGCCACCATCCGGACGAACAGGTCGCCCTGCCCGGTGGTGGCGTGCACCTCGCAGACCTCCTCGATCGCGTCCAGCGCCTCGGACACCGAGGTGCGCTGACCCTGCGCGATCTCGATCACTGCGAACGCGGTCAGCCCGTACCCCATCGCCGCCAGGTTCAGCTGCGGCGGGAAGCCGCCGAGGATGCCCTGTTCGGTGAGCCGGTCCAGGCGCGCCTGCACGGTGCCCCTGGCGACGCCGAGCCGTCGCGCGCAGTCCAGCACGTTCAGCCGCGGCGAGTCGGTGAGCAACAGCAACAGCCGGGCGTCGAGCGCGTCCACGCATCCTCCTGGTCACATTGCCCGATTTGATAGATCATCCTCGGCGAACACTGGTCAATGTGTCCAGGGAAATGCGCCACTGTTGCCCAGGATGCGACGAACTACGCATTCTGCCAGACATGACCAACGCTCTCGACGATGTCGACTACGACCAGTTGCGCCAGCTCGTCGGTTTGGTCGAGCACGATGAGACCGCCGACCCGTTCCCCGTGAAATCGCTCGATGCCGTCGTGTTCATCGCCGGCAACGCCACCCAGACCGCGTGGTACTACCAGCACGCGTTCGGCATGCGGCTCGTCGCCTACGCCGGGCCGGAGACCGGGCAGCCGGACCACAAGGCGTTCGTGCTGAAGTCGGGTTCCGCGCGCTTCGTCATCACCGGCGGCGTCCGGCCGGACTCCCCGCTGCTCGACCACCACCGCCGCCACGGCGACGGCGTCGTCGACCTCGCGCTCGAAGTGTCCGATGTGGACAAGTGCGTGGCGCACGCGCGGGCACAGGGCGCCACGGTCCTGGAGGAGCCGCACGACGTCTCCGACGAGCACGGCACCGTGCGCAGGGCCGCGATCGCGACCTACGGCGAGACCCGGCACAGCCTCGTCGACCGCTCCCGCTACACCGGCCCGTACCTGCCCGGCTTCCAGGCGCGGGAGACGCCGCAGCGCAAGCGGCTGTTCCAGGCCGTCGACCACTGCGTCGGCAACGTGGAGCTCGGCAAGATGGACCACTGGGTGGACTGGTACCACCGCGTCATGGGCTTCACGAACATGGCCGAGTTCGTCGGCGACGACATCGCCACCGAGTACTCGGCGCTGATGAGCAAGGTCGTCGCCAACGGCAACCACCGCGTGAAGTTCCCGCTCAACGAGCCCGCGGTGGCGAAGAAGAAGTCGCAGATCGACGAGTACCTGGAGTTCTACGGCGGCGCCGGGTGCCAGCACATCGCGCTGGCCACGAACGACATCGTCGGCACGGTGACCGCGATGCGCGCCGCGGGCGTGGAGTTCCTGGACACCCCGGACTCCTACTACGACGACCCGGAGCTGCGCGCGCGGATCGGCGAGGTGCGGGTGCCGATCGAGACGCTGAAGGAGCACCGGATCCTGGTCGACCGCGACGAGGACGGCTACCTGCTGCAGATCTTCACCAAGCCGGTCGGCGACCGGCCCACCGTGTTCTACGAGCTGATCGAACGGCACGGCTCGCTCGGCTTCGGCAAGGGCAACTTCAAAGCCCTGTTCGAGGCGATCGAGCGCGAGCAGGAGCGCCGTGGCAACCTCTAGCCGACGACCGTGAACCCGGCGCGCTGGAGCTCGGCGTGGACCTCTTCGCAGTGGTCGGGCCCGCGGGTTTCCAGCTTGAGCGCGATCTCGACCTCGCCGAGGGCCAGCGCGCCGGAGATCCGCGAGTGCTCGACGTCGAGAACGTTGGCGCCGAGGTCCCGCACCCGGGACAGCACCGACACCAGCGACCCCGGCCGGTCCGGCACACGCAGCCGCAGCGCCAGGTAACGCCCGCCCGCCGTCATGCCGTGCTGGATTATCTGCAGCAACAGCAACGGGTCCACGTTGCCGCCGGACACCACGGCCACCACCGGCGCCGCGAACTCGCCGGGGTACTGCAGCAACGCTGCCACGGCCGCCGCGCCCGCCGGTTCCACGACCAGCTTGCGGCGCTCCAGGCACAGCAGCACCGCGCGGGACAGCGACTCCTCCGACACCGTGAGGACGTCGTCGACCTTCGCGGCCACGTGCGCGAAGCTCACCGGCCCCGGCTGGCCGACCGCGATCCCGTCGGCCATCGTCTGCATCTCCCGCAGGCGCACCGGGCCACCGGCGGCGAGCGACGGCGGGAACGCGGCCGCGTCCTCGGCCTGCACCGCGACGACCCGCACGTCCGGCCGCGACGCCTTCACCGCGCAGGCCACCCCGGCGACGAGCCCGCCACCGCCGGTCGGCACCAGCACCGTGGCCGCCTCCGGCACCTGCTCCAGGATCTCCAGCCCGACGGTGCCCTGCCCGGCGATGATGTCCGCGTGGTCGAAGGGGTGGATGAACACCGCGCCGGTCCGCTCCGCGAACGCGACCGCCTCGGCCAGGGTCTCCTCCAGCACGTCGCCGTGCAGGTGCACGTCCGCGCCGTAGCCGCGGGTCGCGGCGAGCTTGGGCAGCGGCGCGCGCGTCGGCATGAACACGGTCGACGAGATGCCCAGCAGCGACGCCGCGAGCGCGACACCCTGCGCGTGGTTGCCCGCACTGGCCGCCACGACCCCGCGCGCCCGCTCCTCGGCACTCAGGCCGTGCAGGCGGGTGTAGGCGCCGCGGATCTTGAACGAGCCGGTGCGCTGCAGGTTCTCGCACTTCAGGTGGACCGCGCCACCGTGCGCCCGCTCCAGATCACGCGCGTGCTCCATCGGCGTGACGCGGATGATCCCTTCGAGCAGCTTCCGCGCCTCGCGGATGCGGTCGACGTCCACCAGATCCATATCCCGGATCATGCCACTCGCACCTCACGGGTTTCGGTACCCTGGGAGCCGGTCAGTACGGCGAATCGGGAGTAGCCATGCCAGCACGGGGTGAAACGGGCGGACGGGTCCGCCGCGCCACGCGTGCGGCCGGCCTGCTGCCGTTGGTCGCGGGCGTCACGTCCGCCCTGGCCCTCACCGGCGCGGCGGTCTACACGGTCGACCGGGCCAACTGCGGCGACCCGGCCCAGTACATCCGGCACGACAACTACGTCGAGCTGGTCGGCGGGTGCGTGAACGGCTCCGACCTGGAGGGCATCCGCACCGGCACCACGGCCGGTGACGCCAAGACGGCCGAGCTGAACAACTACCGGCCCTGATTGGCGGGGAAGCGCCGCGACGCTCCCCCGCCGTCGCCTCTCAGCCCAGGGCCGCGCGCAGGTCGTCGCTCAGGTCGCGGACGTCCTCGATGCCGACGGACAGCCGCAGCAGGTCGTCGGGCACCTGGAGCATCGAGCCGGCCACGCTCGCGTGCGTCATCTGGCCGGGGTGCTCGATCAGCGATTCGATGCCGCCGAGCGACTCGGCCAGGATGAACAGCTCCGTGCGCGCCGCGGTGTCCAGCGCGGCCTGCCTGCCGTCAGCGTGCCGGAACGAGATCATGCCGCCGAAGCGGCGCATCTGCTTGGCCGCCACCTCGTGACCGGCGTGCCCGGGCAGGCCCGGGTAGTACACCTCGGCGACCTTCGGATGCGCCGACAGCATCTCGGCGATCTGCTCCGCGTTGTCGCAGTGCCGGTCCATGCGCACGGCGAGCGTCTTGAGGCCGCGCAGGGTGAGCCAGGCGTCGAACGGGCCGGGCACCGCGCCCGCCGAGTTGCGCAGGAAGAACAGCTGGTCGCGCAGCTCGTCCTCGTCGGTCAGCACGGCGCCGCCGACGACGTCCGAGTGGCCGCCCAGGTACTTGGTAGTCGAGTGCACGACGATGTCGGCGCCGAGCGCCAGCGGCGTCTGCAGGTACGGCGTGGCGAAGGTGTTGTCGACGACGAGGCGGGCACCGGCGCCGTGGGCGATTTCCGCCAGCACCGCGAGGTCGGCGATGCCGAGCAGCGGGTTGGACGGCGTCTCGCACCAGATCAGCTTCGTCTCCGGGCGGACCGCGGCACGCACCTCGTCCGGGTTCGACAGGTCCGCGACGCCGTACTCGACGCCCCACAGCTTCAGCACCTTGTCGATCAGCCGGAAGGTGCCGCCGTAGGCGTCGTTGCCCAGGACCAGGTGGTCGCCGGGCCGCAGCACGGTCCGCAGCACCGCGTCGGTGGCGGCCATGCCGGAGGCGAACGCCAGGCCGTGCCGCGCGCCCTCGAGCGAGGCCAGGGCCTGCTCCAGCGCGGTGCGCGTCGGGTTCGCGGTGCGGGAGTACTCGTAGTCACCCTCACGGGTGCCCCCGACGCCGTCCTGCGCGTAGGTGGAGGTCTGGTAGATGGGCACGATGACCGCACCTGTCCGCGGGTCAGGCTCCTGACCTGCGTGGATGGCGCGCGTCTCGAAGCCGGAGCGGGAAAGGTCGTGCGTCATTTCCCCAGCCTACGACCAGCCCTGGGTCACCCATCGCCCGGTGGGCGGCAGGCACGCCAGCACCAGCGTGCCGATCGCGGGCACGCACAGCACGCCGACGTAGCCGAGCGGCACGTCGCCGTCGAGGAGGCCGAGGAAGTACACCCCGAACGCGCCGAGCACCAGCACCAGCACGTACACGAAGAGCGCCGCGGCCGCGCCGATGATCGTCGCGACGCGGCCGAACTCCTTGGCCAGCACCAGCCCGACCCCGCCGGTGATGAGCGCCGCGGCGAGCACCAGGTGCGTGGCGAACGTCAGCAGGCTGCGCCCGAGGTCGCCGTCACCGGCCAGCAGCACCGCGCCACCGGCGACGCCGACCAGGTGGAACAGGCCGCCGAGCAGGGCCAGGACAGCCGCCGTGATGCCGGCACCGCCGCCGCGGGACGCCGCGGCCGCTTCGGATTGGGACGGAAAGGTCACCACTACCAACTACCAGCCGGGCGGTGCCGCAGGTACCGGAAGGTCCACGGAAGCACCGCGAGGACGAACACGAGCGGGCCGCCGACCACCGCGCCGACCCGCACGAACGCGTCGGCGGGGGCGAAGCGGAACATGGCGACGAAGAAGTCCCCGAAGTAGCCGGGGTAGAGCAGGACCGGTTCGCAGATCACCGCTGCGACCGCGAGCAGCCCGCCGACCAGCAGCAACACCGCGCCGGCGACCGCGCGGAAGAACGTGGTCAGCGCGCCGGCGAGCAGGACCAGCGCGGCCGCCGAGTAGACGACGAGGACGGTGCGCACCTTGCCGTCCATGCCGGCGAAGCCGTAGTCGACGAAGAACTTCAGCGGCAGGTAAGCCAGCAGGCCGGCCAGCGCCAACCCGAGCAGGCCGGCGAGGATCGCGGTGGTCCCGCTGGGACGCGGCTCGTGGCCGTTTCGACTCGTCACAGGGCCCCCGGGGGATCGGTCCGTTCCGGCGCTCACCCTAGCCGCGTTCCCAGCGCGCGGACATCAACTGGGAAAAAGACGATGCCCCCGGCGCGTGCCGGGGGCATCGTCGTCAGATCAGCTGGTCACCACTGCTGGGGCGGCTGACCGGGCTGGCCGTACTGGCCGGGCTGCTGCGGCGGCTGGCCGTACTGACCCGGCTGCTGGCCGAACTGGCCGGGCTGGCCGTAGCCGGGCTGCTGCCCGTACTGGCCGGGCTGACCGTAACCGGGCTGCTGCGGCGGCTGGCCGTACTGACCGGGCTGCGGGAAGCCGCCGCTCTGCGGGTTCGGCCCGCCGGGCTGACCGTACTGGGGCTGGCCGTGCGGCTGCCCGAACTGACCGGGCTGACCCGGCTGCGGGAAGCCACCGCTCTGGGGGCCGCCGAAGCCGCCGGGACCGCCGAAGCCGCCCGGGCCGCCCTGCTGGCCGCCATCGCCGAGGCCGACGAACTGCTTCGTGGCCGGGACCAGGCCGAGCGCACCGATCGCCAGCACCACGATGCCGAAGATCAGGTACATGATCGCCTTGCCGGGCGTGTCCACCTCGCTCGGGAACGCGGTCATGAACAGGATCGCGAACAGCAGGAGGAGGAACCCGCCGACCGCGGTGACGATCGGCGCGATCTTCTTCAGCGAGGCGCTGAGGCGCCCGGCGAGCGCGATCAGCACGCCACCGGCCAGGGCCGCGAGGCCACCGACCAGGATCATGATCAGGTAGAACCAGACCAGGCCCGGGCTCGGCAGACCGAACTGCTCGGCCTGCTCGCGGATCCCGTCGTACGCGTCCGAGTAGTCACTCGCGTCACCGAAGTCGACCAGGACGAAGATGGCCGAGAGCAGACCCAGGAGCGCCGCGACACCGCCGGCGATGTAGCCGAAGAGCTGGTTGTTGCCCGCACCGGCGCCCCCGCCCTGCTGGGGGTAACCCGGCGCGCCGAAGCCCTGCGGCTGGCCGAAGCCACCCGACGGCGGGCCGTAGCCCTGCGGCGGCTGGCCGTACGGGCCCGGCTGCTGCTGCCCGAAACCGGGCTGCTGCTGCTGCCCGAAGCCCTGCTGCCCGAAGCCCTGCTGGGGGTTCACTGCACTGGGGTTGTCCGCGGCGCTCGGCGGCGGCGAGTACGGGATGGCCGGCGGCTGGGAGCCCGGGGGCACCAGCTGCGTGGATTCCGCGCCCGGCTGGTCACCCGGGTTGACCTTCTGCGTGGCGTTCGGGTCCCCACCCGGCTGGACCACCTGGGTCGGCTCCGCGGTCTCGCCGAACGAGCCGCCCTCGGACGGCTGCTGCGACTGGCCGGGCTGCACGACCTGGGTCGGCTCCGACGAGCCGAACGGGTTGTCTTGCTGCTGCTGGGGACCGCTCGGCGGGCCCTGAGGCGGCTGACCGCCACCCCAAGGCTGGTTGGGCGGCTGCGGAGCGCTCATGTGGGTCTTGAACCCCCTCGAGAGGACTGACAGTGCGTATTCACGTTGATCCGGGTGGGCACACGCTATCGGATACCGGTCATAGACGCTCGTAACGCCCCGACGGTTCCGCGCGATGAAGTCTGGTTCACCGTCCGGCGAGGTACCCCAGCAGGTCGTGCCTGGTGAGCACGCCGGCCGGCTTGCCGTCGACCAGCACCAGCGCGCCGTCCGCGTTGGACAGGGCCTTCATCGCCGCGCCGACGCCCTCGCTGGCGCCGATGGTCGGCAGCGGCGGCGACATGTGCTTGTCCAGCCGGTCGGCGAGCTGGGCCTTCCCGGTGAACAGGGCCTCCAGCAGCTCCCGCTCGTTGACGGCGCCGACCACCTCGGCGGCCATCACCGGCGGCTCGGCGCTGACCACCGGCATCTGGCTGACGTCGAACTCGGACAGGATCGCGACGGCCTCGGCGACCGTCTCGTTCGGGTGGGTGTGGACCAGGTCGGGCAGCGATCCGGTCTTGGCGCGCAGGACGTCGCCGACCGTGGCGCCCGAGGAGTCCGGGGGCAGGAAGCCGTAGCCGGCCATCCACTGGTCGTTGAAGACCTTGCCCAGGTAGCCGCGGCCGCCGTCGGGCAGGAGCACCACGATGACGTCGTCCGGGCCGAGCCGCTCGGCGAGCTTGAGCGCGGCCGCGACGGCCATCCCGCACGAGCCGCCGACCAGCAGGCCCTCCTCGAGCGCGAGGCGGCGGGTGACGGCGAAGGACTCGGCGTCGGAGATGGCGATGATCTCGTCGGCGATGCCGCGGTCGTAGGTGTCCGGCCAGAAGTCCTCGCCGACGCCTTCGACCAGGTAGGGGCGCCCGGTGCCGCCGGAGTAGACCGAGCCCTCCGGGTCGGCGCCGACGACCTTGACGCGGCCCTGGGAGGCTTCCTTCAGGTAGCGGCCGGTGCCGGAGATCGTGCCGCCGGTGCCCACACCCGCGACGAAGTGGGTGATCTTCCCGTCGGTCTGCTGCCAGATCTCGGGGCCGGTCGAGTGGTAGTGGCTCTCCGGGTTCTGCTGGTTGGCGTACTGGTTGGGCTTCCAGGCGCCCTCGATCTCCCGCACCAGCCGGTCGGAGACGGAGTAGTAGGAGTCCGGGTGCTCGGGCGGGACGGCGGTCGGGCACACGACGACGCGGGCGCCGTAGGCCTTCAGCACGTTGCGCTTGTCCTCGCTCACCTTGTCCGGGCAGACGAAGACGCACTGGTAGCCCTTGCGCTGGGCGACCATCGCCAGGCCGACGCCGGTGTTGCCGGAGGTCGGCTCCACGATGGTGCCGCCGGGCTTGAGCTCGCCGGAGGCCTCGGCGGCTTCGACCATGCGCAGCGCGATGCGGTCCTTCACGCTGCCGCCCGGGTTGAAGTACTCCACCTTCGCCAGCACGAGCGGCGCCAGGCCCTCGGTGAGGGAGTTCAGCTTGACCAGCGGGGTGTTGCCCACGAGGTCGACGATGTGCTCGACGTAGTCCACGGCCCCACCCTAGACGTGGTACTGGTCGCGTAGGGGTTTGACCGCACGCTCCCAGGGTGCAGGATGTGGGTAAGCACGCGCTTAGTCCGACCCGAAGGAGTGTCAAGCCATGCCTGAAGCCGTCATCGTCTCCGCGGCGCGTTCGCCGATCGGCCGCGCCGGGAAGGGCTCGCTCGTGAGCATGCGGCCGGACGACCTGGCCGCGCAGATGGTCCGCGCCGCGCTGGACAAGGTGCCGCAGCTGGACCCGAAGGACATCGACGACCTCATGCTCGGCTGCGGCCTGCCCGGCGGCGAGTCGGGCTTCAACATGGGCCGCGCCGTCGCGGTCCAGCTCGGTTACGACCACCTGCCCGGGTGCACCATCACCCGCTACTGCTCCTCCAGCCTGCAGACCACCCGGATGGCCCTGCACGCGATCAAGGCGGGCGAGGGTGACGTGTTCATCTCCGCCGGCGTGGAGACGGTGTCGCGGTTCGCGAAGGGCAGCTCGGACTCCTGGCCCGACACGCACAACCCGCTGTTCGCCGACGCCGAGGCCCGCACCGCGAAGACCGCGGCCGAGGGCAGCGACACCTGGGTCGACCCGCGCGAGAACGGGCAGCTGCCCGACGTCTACATCGCGATGGGCCAGACCGCGGAGAACCTCGCGCGCCTGAAGAACGTCTCCCGCGAGGAGATGGACGAGTTCGGCGTGCGGTCGCAGAACTTGGCGGAGAAGGCCATCGCCGACGGGTTCTGGGCCAAGGACATCACGCCGGTGACCCTGCCCGACGGCACGGTCGTGTCGAAGGACGACGGCCCGCGCGCCGGTGTGACGATCGAGGGCGTGTCCGGCCTGAAGCCGGTGTTCCGCCCCGACGGCCGGGTCACCGCGGGCAACTGCTGCCCGCTCAACGACGGCGCCGCCGCGCTGGTGATCATGTCCGACACCAAGGCGAAGCAGCTCGGCATCACGCCGCTGGCGCGGGTCGTGTCGACCGGCGTGTCCGGCCTGTCGCCGGAGATCATGGGCTACGGCCCGGTCGAGGCGTCGCAGCGCGCGCTGGCCCGCGCCGGGATGTCCATCGGCGACATCGACCTGGTGGAGATCAACGAGGCGTTCGCCGCGCAGGTCATCCCGTCCTACAAGGACCTGGGCATCGACATCGAGCGGCTGAACGTCAACGGCGGCGCGATCGCCGTCGGCCACCCGTTCGGCATGACCGGCGCCCGTATCACCTCGACGCTGATCAACTCGCTGCAGCACCACGACAAGCAGTGGGGCCTGGAGACGATGTGCGTCGGCGGCGGCCAGGGCATGGCGATGGTCATCGAGCGGCTGAGCTGACCCCGCACGCGAAAAGGGGCCTGGCTGCGTGCCGGGCCCCTTCTTCGTTGTGCGTGGATCAGGCGCTGGCGCCGTTCTTCGCGACCGCGCACATGGTGGTGGCGGGCTCGGAGTAGGTGACCGCGCCGTCGATCTCCAGGCCCTCGCAGGCGGCCTCGTCGGCCTGGCCGGTGACGACCTTGAGGAACTCGATCTCGGCCGTCGGGTCGGTGCAGGGGACCCGCTTGTAGCCGTCGGTCGAGGACGTCACGTTGGCGAAGCAGTCGCCGTCGTGCGCGTTGATCATCAGGCAGAGCTTGTAGTCGCCGCGGCCGCTGACGCTGTACTCGTCGTAGTCGCCGGTCGGGCAGCTGTCGGACGCGTTGTCCAGCTTGACCGCGATCTTGACGTTCGCGTTCTGGTCGCCGCAGTCCTTCTTCGTCGGCTCGTCGCCGTTGGTCTTGAACTCGGTGATCTGCAGGCAGTCACCGACCGCGGCCGAGGCAGGGGACCCGACGAAGTTGATGATCGCGACGATGCCGACGCCGACCACCACGACGATCGGCAGGACGATCCGCAGCCAGGTGAGCTTGCTCTTCTTGGCGGGCTGGCCGGGCGGCGGGCCGAACGGCTGCCCCGGCGGGGGGCCGAACGCGCCGGGCTGACCGGGCTGTCCCGGCGGCGGGAAGGCGGGCGGGGCGCCCGCGGGCTGCCCGAACTGGCCGGGCTGACCCGGCTGGCCCGGCTGGCCGAACTGACCGGACTGGCCCGGCTGCCCGGGCTGGCCCGGCTGGCCGAACGCGCCGGGAGCGCCCTGGTTACCGGCGGGCGGCTGGTTGCCGAAGGGCGTCGGCTGCCCTCCAGGCGCAGCCGGCGGTGGGGGGACGCTCACGCGAACCTCACAAGTGTGAACTGGACAGGAGTCCTCGTATCCAACACTGCGTAGTCAAGGAGACGATCACCGGGCCACCGAAAGGGTGAGCACATAACAAAAGGACACCCGGTTGGTAACCGAGTGTCCTTCTGTTGTCAGACCGAGTCGCTAGTCGTTCTGCAGGTACGACAGCAGGCGCAGGATCTCCAGGTAGAGCCAGACCAGGGTGGTCATCAGGCCGAACGCGGCGAACCACGCCCACTTGGCCGGCATGCCCGCCCGGATCATCTGGTCGGCCGCGTCGAAGTCGAGCAGCAGGCAGAACGCCGCGACGCCGATGACCACGAGGCTGAAGATGATGGCGAGCGCGCCACCGTCCCGCAGGCCCATGTTCACGCCGAAGAGGCCGAGCACGAGGTTGGCCAGCATCAGGATCACGACACCCGCCAGGGCGCCCATCACCCACTTGGTCAGCTTCGGCGTCACCTTCACCGCGCCGGTCTTGTAGACGACCAGCATGCCGATGAACACACCCGCGGTGCCCAGGATCGCCTGCAGGGCGATGCCGGGGTAGAGCATCTCGAAGAGCCCGGTGATCGCACCGAGGAACACACCCTCGGCCGCCGAGTACAGCAGCGTCATCGGGCCGCTCGGCTTCTGCCGGAAGATCATGATCAGCGACAGCACCAGGCCGACGATCATGCCGCCGAGCATCAGCCCGAGCACCGGGCCGAGCGCGTTGGCGTCAGCCTGGCTCTGCGCCCAGATCGCGGCGAGGACACCGGTGATCAGGGCGACGCCGAGGCTCATCCCGGTCTTGATGACGACGTCGTCGACCGTCATGGGGCGTTCGGTCGCCGGCGCCTGCTGCGCGCCGTACCCCGACGGCATGCCGTAACCGGGCATGCCCTGGGGCTGGTTGAAGCCTACGTTCGGCCCGTAAGAGCCGTATCCCGCGCTGCCGGTGGGCAGGTTGCGGAACGCTGGGTTGCTTGTGGAACGCACCTGATCCTCCTGGATCTACTGGCACCTGCATCAGGTTCAACGTCGGCAGCGCCCTGCCGGTTCCCGTTCAAGTAAAGGCGACTTTACTCGCGTCCGGTGATCGTTCCGGGGACCCCGTGCACTATGACTGTGGTCACGACGGCCGCGGCGGCGGACAATGCAGCCGGGCGACGACGGCGGAGGGCAGGCACATGACCGGGTATCTGGTGACCGGGGCGACCGGGCTGATCGGGCGCCACTTCACCCCGCTGCTGCTGGCCAGGGCGGAGGTCGACCAGGTGTTCCTGCTGGTCCGCGAGAAGTCGCGGGAGCGGCTGACGGACCTGGTCAACGGCTGGCCGCACCCGGAGAAGGTGACGCTGGTCGACGGCGACATCGGCCGCGAGGACCTCGGCGTCGCGGAGGACGTGCGCGCCGGGCTGCGGGGCCGGGTCGACGGTCTGGTCCACCTGGCCGCGCTGTACGACCTGACCGCCGACGACGCGACGAGCGTCAAGGCCAACGTCGAGGGCACCCGCAACGTGCTGGAACTGGCCGCCGACATCCAGGCCTGCTGCCTGCACCACGTGTCGTCGGTGGCCGTGGCCGGCGACCACGAGGGCGTCTTCACCGAGGACATGTTCGACACCGGCCAGCGCCTGCCCACGCCGTACCACCGGACGAAGTTCGAGGCCGAGCGGCTGGTGCGGCAGCAGTCCGAGGTGCCGTGGCGGGTGTACCGGCCCGCGGTCGTGGTGGGCCACTCGCAGACCGGCGAGATGGACAAGATCGACGGCCCGTACTACCTCTTCCCCGCGATCAGCAGGCTCGCCGCGCTGCCGAACCTGCCGCTCGCCGGCCCGGACCTGGGCGACACGAACGTCGTCCCCGTCGACTACGTGGCCAGGGCACTGCTGGAACTGGTGGTCAAGCCGGGACTGGACGGGCGGGCGTTCCACCTGGTCAGTCCGGAGCCGCAGTCGGTGATCTGCGTCTACAACGCCTTCGCCCGCGCGGCCGGGGCGCCGACGATCAACGTCGAGCTGGACCGGCGGCTGTCCCGGGGCCTGCTGAAACTGGCCCGGCTGAGCGAGCACGTGCCGGGTGTGACGATCACCCGTGACGCGTTCCTGGAGCGCCTCGGCATCCCGGCCGTGCTGCTGGACACGCTGTCGTTCCCGTCGGTCTTCTCCTCCGCCGCGACCCGCAAGGAGCTCGCGGCCAGCGGCGTCGACGTGCCCCGGATCGAGGACTACGCGCCCGCGCTGTGGCGGTACTGGCGCGAGCACCTCGACCCGTTCCGCGCCCGCAAGCACGGGCCGCGAGGCGAGCTGGACGGCCGCCGCGTCATCATCACCGGCGCGTCGTCGGGCATCGGACGGGCGACCGCGTTGAAGGTGGCGGCCGAGGGCGGGGTGCCACTGCTGGTCGCGCGGCGGGAGCCGGAGCTGGCGGAGGTGCGCGACGAGATCGTCGCGGCGGGCGGCTACGCCTCGATCTACCCGGCCGACCTGACCGACGAGGAGGCCGTGCGCAAGATCGTCGACCAGATGCTGGCCGAGCACGGGCGCATCGACATGCTGGTCAACAACGCGGGCCGGTCGATCCGCCGGTCGATCAAGCTGTCCTACGACCGCTTCCACGACTACGAGCGCGCGATGGCGATCAACTACTTCGGCGCGGTGCGGCTGATCCTCGCGGTGCTGCCGCACATGGCCGAGCGGAAGTTCGGGCATGTGGTCAACGTGTCGTCGATCGGCGTGCAGGGCATCGCGCCGCGGTTCTCCGCGTACGTCGCGTCGAAGGCGGCGCTGGACTACTTCAGCAAGATCGCGGCGACCGAGACCCACGGTGACGGCATCACGTTCACCACCATCCACATGCCCCTGGTCCGCACGCCGATGATCCGGCCGACGAAGATCTACGACGCGTTCCCGACGAAGTCGCCGGACCAGGCCGCGGACATGGTGGTGCGCGCGCTGAAGAACCGGCCCAAGCACATCGGCACCCCGGAGGGGTACCTGATCCAAGCGGCGTACACGCTGCTGCCGGGGCTGGTCGACGCCATCGCGTACGAGGGTTACCGCGTCTTCCCCGACTCGACGGCCGCGGGCGGCAGCGGTGAGCTGCGGATCGGGAAGGGCGAGCGGCACCTGTCCCGCGCGGCGAACGCCCTCGTCAAGCTGACCAGGGGTTTCCACTGGTGAGTGACACACCGGGCGTGGCCTGACCGTGTTAACACGCTGTGCGCGGGTACGGTTTTCGCATGGTCTCTGAGCGCGACAGCCTGCTCCCGTTGCGGCGTGAGTACAACCAGGTGTGGCACGGCTTCGACCGCGGCCAGGTGCTGCAGTACCTGGATCACGTCGAGGCGAACCTGCGCCGGGTGATGGCTGATCGCGACAACGCGATGGCCAAGGTGTCCAACCTGTCGCGCGAGCTGGAGGGCGCGCGCGGGGAGATCGCGCGGCTGCGCAACCGGGTCGAGGAGCTGAAGCGGCCGCCGGAGCGGGTCGAGGACCTCGACGAGCGCATGCAGCGCACCGTGGAGCTGGCGGAGATGCGCGCCGAGGAGATCACGTCGCGCGCGCAGGTCGCGGCGGAGGAGCACTGGAGCGCGACGACCGAGCTGTCCGGGAAGCTGCGTGAGCGGTACCAGAAGCTGCTGGCGGAGCTGGACACGCACGGGCAGGCGCTGCAGGCCGAGCACAAGCGGGCGCTGGAGGCGACGAAGGCGGAGGTCGAGCGCCTGACGTCGGAGGCGACGCGGCGGCGGACGCAGCTGGACATCGAGGCCGAGCGCAAGCGGCGCACCGTGCAGCACGACTTCGAGCAGTCGATGGCGTCGCAGCGGGCCGCGCTGGAGAAGCACATCGCCGACCAGCAGACGGCGAGCAAGCAGCAGGCCGAGCGGCGCATCGCAGAGGCGACCGCCGAGGCGAAGCGCCTGGTCGACGAGGCCAGCGCGAGGGCCCGCGCGATGGTCGAGGACGCGACCGCAAGGGCGGAAAAGCGCGAACGCGAGGCGCGGCAGCTGGTGGAGCGCCTGACGCGGATCAGCACGGAGGTCGCAGGGCGGCTCCGCAAGACCGACGAGGTGCTGGCCCGCAGCCAGTCGACGCTGGAGCCGCTGCGGGAGGAGTCCGTGGTGGACATGAGCCGCCCGGTGGATGATGCGGCCGACGGCATGAAGACGGTGCCGGCGGTGAAGCCGCCGACGGTGAAGCCGGCGGTGAACTCCGCGGCAGTGCAGACGGCGGTGGTAAAGCCGGTTGGCGGGCCGGGTGCTGGTGGGTCCAGTGCCGGTGGCCCGGGTGCCGGTGGCGCGAGTGCTGGTGGGCCGGTGCTGGCGGGTCCAATGCTGGTGGGCCGGGTGCCGGTGGGCCGGGTGCCGGTGGCGCGAGTGCCGGTGGCGCGAGTGCTGGTGGGCCCGGTGCTGGCGGGTCCAGTGCCGGTGGGCCGGGTGCCGGTGGCGCGAGTGCTGGTGGATCCAGTGCCGGTGGCGCGAGTGCTGGTGGATCCAGTGCCGGTGGGCCGGCTGCCGGTGGCGCAGCCGCGGGCGCGTCGACGCCGGGTGGCCCCGGCGCCGGTGGAGCGAGTGCCGGTGGGTCCAGTGCTGGTGGACCGAGCGCTGGTGGCGCAGCCGCGAGCGCGGCGAAGCCGGGTCCCGGCGGCGCAGCGGCCGGACGCCCGGCAGCGGGATCGGCCGCGGGCGGTCAGGGCGGTTCGAACACCAACAGCCAGGGCGGCCCGGCCAGTGAAGCTCCGGCAGGCGGCAAGCCCAACCCGCCGAAGGCAGCACCGGCCGCGAAGCCCGGTGGCGGTGCCCGCCCGGTGACGGGCAAGCCGCCCGCGGCTCTCGCCGGCCCGGCCGCCATGGCGGAGGGGCAGCAGCCGCCGAAGCCGCTCGCCAAGCGGCCGCAGTCCACTAAGAAGTAGGCGACCCCAGCCCACTACGAAGTAAAGCCGCCGGCGGCGGTCCCAGCCCCCGTGGGAAGCCGCCCCGCGCACCCCAGCCCACCGGAGGCGGCGCCGCACCTCGGCTGACCGGGCAGGGCGGCGGCTCCACGGACCGCCGGTTCCGTCATCGGCTCGCGCCCACCACTCCAGTTGATCGACGGGCGCCGCCGCAGGAGCCGGTCGATCAACACCCGGCTAGGGCAACCGGGGCCAGGGGTTCAGCTCCTCCAGCTGCGCGGCCAGCGCCAGCAGCCTCGCCTCGCCGCCGGGGCTGGTCACCAGCTGCACCCCGATCGGCAGGCCCTTCGGCGTGCGGCCCGCCGGTACGGAGATCGCCGGGTAGCCGGCCAGGTTCCACAGGCCCGTGAAGCCCGCCAGGGCCACCGACGGCAGCGCGTTCGCCAGGCACGACCGCCCATGCCAGGCCGCCGCCTTCGGGGGCATCGTCGCGAGCGTCGGGGTGATCAGCACGTCCTGCCCGGCGAAGAACTCCGCCGCCCGCGCCGTCCAGCGGCGGGCCGTACCAGGTGTCACCAGCCGCCGCGCGGCGCGGCCGATCCGCACGTGCCGCTGCGTCCGCGGCTGCAGCGCGTCGAAGTCCACCTCGGACGCCTGCTCGGCCGGGCCGGCGAACCACCGCTCCAGGATCCCGGCCACCGGCTCCACCCCGTACCGCGGCCGCGCGCGAGACACGCGATGCCCGGACCCCGCCAGCAGGTCCGCCACCCGCTCGACCGCCGCCGTCAGCGGGCGCGGCACCGGCGCGCGCGTCAGCGGCACCTCGGTCGACACCGCGATCCGCAGCCGACCCGGCTCGCGCACCTCGGCGAACTCCGGCCGGCCCGCCAGCACCGACAACAGCAACGCCGCGTCCGCCACCGTCGTCGCCAGGCTGCCATGCGCGGACATCCCGAACCAGCCCTCCTCGGCCAGCACGTCCGCCCCCGGCTTGATGCCCACCAGCCCGCACATCGCCGCGGGCAGCCGGATCGAGCCGAGCCCGTCGGTGCCGTGCGCGACCGGCACCAGTCCCGCCGCCACCGCCGCCGCGCTGCCGCCCGACGAACCGCCCGCCGTGTACTCCGGCGCCCACGGGTTGCGCGTCACGGCCTCGGGCGAGTCGGTCATCGGCCAGATGCACAGCTCCGGCACGCGCGTGATCCCGACGACCACCGCGCCGGCCTCCCGCAGCCGCCGCACCACCAAGTGGTCCGAACCAGCCGGCCGGGCCGTGGCGGTCCCGCGCGTCACGGTCTCGCCCGCGATCCCGGCGACGTCCTTGACCGCGACCGGCACCCCGGCCAGCGGCAGCTCCGCCAGGTCCGGGCGCGAGCGCAGCGCTCCGGCCTCCGCCACCGCCTCGTCCGCCCGCACCCGGCGGAACGCGCCCACCACCCGGTCCGCGGCCTCGATGCCCGCGATCACCCGTTCGGTCTCCCGCACCGGGTCCACCGTTCCGGCCCGCACCGCGTCGGCCAGCTCCTTCGCCGTCACCATGCGAAAACCCTATAGAACAATTCGCGACCCAATTGCCGGTCGCGTGAGCGGCCGATCACGCAGCGATCCGGGTAATGTCGGATTCGTCACGGTTACCGGCGCACGAAACGTGATCGGCGCGTGCACCCACCGTGAGACGACCTGATCAGCGCCATCCTCCGAAAAGGACCCGCGACGGCCGAGGTGGCCAGGACCCCTTGCGCCACAGTTAGAATCGCGTTCGGAACCCCGGTACCTCATCGATAAAGGTGTGAGAGATCACAGAAGGAACAAGCGCGACAGCGCCCGCTACGACCATCCGGAGTAGCCGGCGAGACCATCCAGCGGAATAGAACCCGCGGAACGCTTCGGCATTCCCCGGACTCGCCAAGGATCTGCGCGGCCCGTCGGTCGGGACGTAACGAGATCATATAGCGGGACGACAATATCCGCGCGGCTGACAATGCCCCCGACCCCTCACCGGAGAGGCGGCGAGCGCGGACGGAACGTGAAGTTGACTCATACTTGTCCGGGCTGGTTCACTCTCCCGGTCGCAGAACCCACCGCGGTTCCTGTGCGCAGCGTCAACTCGGGTCCGGGGGCCGAGGCCATCACATCGAGTTGCGGGAAGGCTCTTCAGAGCGTTGAAAAAGGTATTCGGAACACGTAGGCGGCGTGCTTCGATCCGGTCGAGGGTGCTCGCGATCGCGATCGTGCCCAGTGTCGCCCTGCTGCTCGCCGGCGTGGCGCTCGCGGGCTACCTGGTCGTGCAGGCGGTGAACGCCCGCGAATTCGCGACGAAGGTCCACGACTCGGCCGAGCCCGGCGCCCTCTTCTTCGGCGCGGTGCGCGCGGAGCGCGTGCTGACCCTGCGCACGCTGGCGAGCAACGGCGCGCCCGGCGCGGATCTGATCCAGGCCCGCGCGAAGCTGGACACCACGGCCGCGCGGATGGCCACCGTGCTGCAGGACATGGTCGACGACGCGCCGGACTCGGTGCGCCAGAGCATCGCCAAGACCAGCGCGAACTTCGCCCAGCTGCCGGAGCTGCGCCAGCGCGTCGACAGCAGGCAGGCGTCGCCGCTGGAGGCCTACGCCTTCTACAACCGCATCATCGACGAGTTCGCCACCGGTCTGAACGGCGTCGCCGAGGGCGCGCCGGACGCGCAGACCGCGTTCCTCCGCGTCACCGCGATGCCGCTGTTCACCGCGGCCGACGCGATGTCCCGCGGTGACGCGCTGGCGGCCGCCGGCATCGCCGGCCGCGGTCTGTCCGAGGAGGAGTTCCGCACCTACATCAGCCAGGTCGGCGCCTACCACGCCGAGCTGGAGGTCGCCGCGCCGCAGATGATCCCGTCGGTGCGCGCCAAGTACGAGGCGCTGCTGGCGAGCCCGGCGTGGGACACGCTGAGCATCGTTGAAAACGCTTTCCTCCGCGGCAACCAGGACTCGCTCCCGGTGCCCGAGGCGCAGTGGCGCGACGCCGCGACCCAGGTCGGGAACGCGCTGATGGGCCTCTACATCGAGCAGAGCTCCAACGCCACGAACGTCGGCCTGGAAAGCGGTGACCGGACGCTGGTCACCTCGATCATCGCCGGCGCCGCCGCGCTGATCGTCTCCTTCGCGGTGTTCTTCTTCGCCTGGCGCCTGTCCAACCGCCTGATCCAGCGCCTCGGCCGGCTCCGCGAGGAGACCCTGGAGGCCGCCGAGACGCAGCTGCCGCAGCTGGTCGAGCGGGTCCGCACGGGCGAGGCCGTCGACCTCGACACCGAGGTCGCGCTGCTGGACCACGGCGACGACGAGATCGGCCAGGTCGCCGACGCGTTCAACAAGGCGCAGCAGACCGCCATCGCGGCCGCCGTCGACGAGGCCAAGACCCGTGAGGGCACCAAGAAGGTCTTCCTCAACATCGCGCACCGCAGTCAGGTGCTGGTGCACCGGCAGCTCAAGGCGCTCGACGAGGCCGAGCGCAAGCAGGAGGACCCGGACCAGCTGGACATGCTGTTCCGCCTGGACCACCTGTCCACCCGCGCCCGCCGCAACGCGGAGAACCTGATCATCCTCGGCGGCGAGCGGCCGGGACGGCAGTGGCGCAACCCCGTCGCGCTGGCCGACCTGATCCGCGGCGCCACCGGCGAGACCGAGGACTACGCGCGCGTCACCGTCGGGAAGCTGCCGAACGTCGCGGTCGCCGGCCCGGTCGTCGCCGACCTCGTGCACCTGCTCGCCGAACTGCTCGACAACGCCACCTCGTTCTCGCCGCCGAACTCGCGGGTCGAGGTGTTCGGCGACGTCGTCGGCAAGGGCGTGGTCATCGAGATCGAGGACCAGGGTCTGGGCATCGAGCCGGAGCAGGCCGAGGAACTGAACGCGATGCTGCGGGAACCGCCGGACTTCAGCGTCATGGCGCTGTCCGCCGAACCGCGCCTCGGCCTGTTCGTGGTCGCGCGGCTGGCGTCCCGGCACGGGATTTCGGTGACCCTGCGCGAATCGGCCTACGGTGGCACGCGGGCGATCGTGCTCGTGCGGTCCGAGCTGCTGGCTCCGGTGCCGCAGCCGGAGGACGGGCAGCAGCCCGAGGAGGCGCTGGTCCCGGCGCAGAGCGCGCCGTCGCACCGCTGGCCGGAGGAGGCCGACACCGCGCCCGAGCCGGCCGGCACCAACGGGCACCGCGAGGAGCCGCCGGCGCGGGTGGACCTGTTCCGCGCCAACGTTCCGGCCGCCCCGCCGGAACCGCCGCCCGCCCCGCCGCAGCAGCCCGCGCCGTCGCAGCACTCCGCCCTGCAGCAGCACCAGGCGCCGCCGCAGCGGCCGCAGGTGCCGTTGCGGGCGCCGCTGGACTCGCGGCCACCGCTGGACACCCGCGTGCCGATCGACACGCGGCCACCACAGTCCCGGCCACCGCAGCACGCGGGGCCGATCTCGCCGGACCGCCCGCCGCTGCCGCGGCGGCGACGGCAGCAGAACCTGGCCCCGCAGTTGAGGAAGGACGAGGAGACCACCACCTTCAGCGCCGCCACCGACCACAGCACCGTGCCCTCGGACAGCCCGGAGCAGGCCCGCAGCCGGCTTTCGGCGTTCCAGCAGGGCACCCGCCGCGCTCGTGAACAGGATCCGAGCACCACCGACATTCTGGGAGAGCACACGTGACGAACGCGGGAATCAACGAGCTGGACTGGCTCCTCGACGACCTCCTGCAGCAGGTCGTCGGAGCGGACCGGGCGGTTGTGCTGTCGGCCGACGGTCTGCTCATCGGCCGGTCGACCAACCTGTCCGAAGAGGACGGCGAGCACCTGTCGGCGGTGGCGTCGGCGTTCCAGAGCCTCGCCAAGGGCACCGGGCGCCACTTCGGCGGCGGCGCGGTGCGCCAGACCGTCGTGGAGATGGACCACGCGTTCCTGTTCGTCACCACGGCCGGGCACGGCGCCTGCCTCGCGCTGCTGACCGCGGCCGACGTCGACATGGGCCTCGTCGCCTACGCGATGAACATGATGGTCAAGCGGGTCGGCGCGGCGCTGAGCGCGGCGCCACGAGTTGAGCAGCAAAGCACGCCATGATGATCAGGCGGGACGACGACACCTGGTTCGATGACGCCGCGGGCCCGATCGCCCGGCCGTACACGATCACCGGCGGCCGCACCCACGCCGGCGACATCGACCTGCAGCTGCTCTCACTCGTGGTCGCCCTGCCCGGACTGGCCGAAGCGGCCACCATGGCACCGGAGTACGCCCGGATCGTGCGCCTGTGCCAGCGGCCGCTGTCGGTCGCCGAGGTCGCGGCGCACCTGGACCTGCCGGTGCCGATCGTGAAGGTGCTGCTCGCCGACCTCATCGAGCGCGGCCACGTCATCTACCGGACGTCCCAGCCCATCTCCGACACCCCGGAACAACACGTACTTCAGGCGGTTCTCGATGGCATTCGCAGGCTCTGAGCCCCGGCGGAACGTCTCCGCCACCGTGGTGAAGCTGCTGATCGCAGGCGGCTTCGGGGTCGGGAAGACCACCATGGTCGGCTCGGTGAGCGAGATCTCCCCGTTGCGGACGGAGGAATCGATCACCCAGGCCTCGGCCGGGGTCGACGACCTCACCGGGGTGGAGAGCAAGACCACCACGACCGTGGCGCTGGACTTCGGCCGCATCACGATCAACCCCGAGCTGATCCTGTACCTGTTCGGCACGCCGGGGCAGGACCGGTTCTGGTTCATGTGGGACGAGCTCGCGCAGGGCGCGCTGGGCGCGGTGGTGCTCGCCGACACACGCAGGTTGGAAAGTTGCTTCCCGGCCGTGGACTTCTTCGAACGGCGCGGGCTGCCGTTCGTGGTCGGCGTCAACTGCTTCGACAACGCCTACCGCTACGGCACCGAGGAGGTGCGCGCGGCGCTCGAACTGGACGACACGGTGCCGATCCTGCTGTGCGACGCGCGGGACCGCGAGTCGACCAAGCAGGTGCTGGTGATCCTGATGCAGCACGTGATGGCGAACGCCGCCCTCGCGCGACGCTAGCAGCCCGGCTTCGTCCGTCCGGTGTGGACGGACACGCTCTAGGCCGTGTCCTGTAGGTCTGTACGCAGCCACAACACGATCGAGGCGATGATGATCTCGGCGCGGTAGTAGGCGGCGCGTTCGGCGTAGCCGGTGGCCAGGTCCCGAAACTGCTTGAGCCGGTTGAAGCGGCGCTCGACGACGTTCCGGTTGGCGTAGATGGCCTGGCCGACCTGGTCTTGTCGGCGATCACTCGGTCCGGGTAGGTGCGGGGCCGGCCCGGTCCGTCCGATGTTGATCTGGTCCAGCAGCGGCAGCAGGTGCGGGTTGTCCCCGGCCTGCCCGGCGGTGAGGATGATCGACACGGGCAGACCGCGCCCGTCCACGGCGAGGTGGATCTTGCTGCTCAGTCCGCCTCGGGAGCGGCCGAGGGCTTCCCCGTCGACGGCGAGGGCTTCGACCCATCCGGTGGCGCATCCCCCTTTTTGCGGGCCCCAGCCGAGTGCCGGTGGGCCCGCACGTTGCTGGAGTCCACGCTGATCATCCACTCCACGTTGCCGACCGAGTCGTCTTTGGCGACCACGTGGTCGAGGATGCGTTCCCAGGTGCCGTCCGCGGTCCAGGTTCGCAGCCGCTCGTGGGCGGTCTTCCAGGGCCCGTAGCGTTCGGGCAGGTTCCGCCACGGCGCCCCGGTCCACAGCTTCCATAGGATCGCGTTGATCACCTGTCGGTGATCGCGCCAGTACCGGCCCCGGCCCGCGACCGGCGGTAGCAGGGGTTCGATCCGGGCCCAGGCCTTGGCGGTCAGTTCACCACTACCCACCCCCGGTCCTGATCAACTATCGCAGGTCACAACCCCTACAGGGCACGCTCTAGTTGTTCTGTCCCGTGAGGTTGGGTATGCGGGTGGCGGGTGGGCCGCCGATGCTGGTGTGGTGTCGGTGATGGTTGTAGTAGTGGAGGAAGCCGGGCAAGGCGGCGCGCCGTGCGGTTTCTGAGTGGTAGGGCTGGGCGTAGGCCCATTCGTCGAGCAGGGTGCGGTTGAACCGCTCGACTTTGCCGTTGGTTTGGGGGCGGTAGGGGCGGGTGCGTTTGTGTTGGATGCCGGCGGCGGTGAGGGTGTTGCGCCAGTTGCGTGAGCGGTAGCAGGAGCCGTTGTCGGTCAGCACTCGCTGCACGGTGATGCCGTGGGAGGCGAAGAACGCCTGGGCCCGGGTCCAGAACGCGACCGCACTGGTCTGGGTCTCGTCGGGCAGGATCTCGGCGTAAGCCAGGCGGGAGTGATCGTCCACGGCGTTGTGCAGGTAGCTGTAGCCGATCTGGGGTTTGCCGTGGGGGTAGCGGGCGGTGGTGGTGGCCTTGCGGTGCTGGTTGCCGGTGGCGCGGTCGCAGATCTTGTGGCCACCGCCGTCGGGGATGTTGCCCAGCTTCTTGATGTCGACGTGCACCAGCTCACCCGGTGTGGCGCGTTCGTAGCGGCGCACCACCCGCCCGGTGGCCCGGTCCAGGTGCCGCAGACGGGCCAGGCCATAGCGGGTCAGCACGCGATGCACCGTGGAAGCAGCCAACCCCAGCAGGGCAGCGATGCGGGCCGGCCCCCACCGGCGCGCCACCCGGACCTTGATGATCCGCCGCTCGGTCCGGGTCGGGGTGCGATGCGGGCTGCGATGCGGACGTGAGGAGCGGTCGACCATGCCGGCCTCACCCTCGTCACGGTAACGGTCGGTCCACCGTTTCGCGGTGGCCACCGACACCTGGAACCGCTCCGCCGCCCGCCGCAGCGGCCACCCCTCCTCCACGACACACCGGGCCAGACGCAGTCTGCCGGTCGGGGTCAACGGCGCGTTACGGTGAGACACGAGGACCTCCTGCGGTGCGGTGCAGATTGTGGTGATCCACACCGAACCCGGAGGTCCTCCCTCACTTCAAGATCATCCAACTACGTGTCCCCGCGTTCACAACCTCCCCGAGCAGTACATCTAGTACGGGTTCACCTTGTCCCGGAACTTGGCGGCCACCTCGTCGGTGTCGGACTTCGGGTAGGAGATCCGCGCCGGGTCGCCGTCCGAGGTGTACCTGCTTTCCGCGTTCTGCGCGAGCTTGTCCAGCCACACCGCCGAACCGTATTCGGCCTCCTCGCCCGTCGCGCCCTGCGAGCGGATGCGCGGGATGTTCAGCGGGTCGAAGTCGGCGGTGAACGGGGACGCGGACGGGTTCGAGCCGACCAGGAACGCGCCCTGGTAGCGGTAACCGTTGCCCTGCAAGGCGAGTTCCTTCGGCCGCGGGTGGACGCCGAACGGCAGCGCGATCGTCGTCGGGTTGGCCTGCGGCGCCGCGCGCCGGATCAGCGCGTCCAGCTCGCCGATCTCGGCCTGCGCGGTCTCCTCGTCGGCCTCGCGCAGGTTCGCGTGCGTCTTGGTGTGGTTGCCGACGTCGAAACCATTGGCCAGCAACCACGGGATCGTCCGGGCGCCACCGGGGTCGCCGAACGCCTCGGCGTTGACGTAGAACGTGGCCACCGGCCGGAACTGCGGGTGGCTGCGAGCGAAGTCGAGCATGATCGCCACCGCCGTGCCGGGCACCGGGTTGCCGTCCGGGCCGAGGGCGAACTGGCTGGGGTCGCCGTCGTCGAAGGTCAGCACCACCGGGTGCTTGCCGGCCGGGACGTCGATGCGGCCCGCGGTGAAGTCGGCCGCCGACACGGGCACGTAGCCCTCGCGGTCCAGCCGTTCCAGCTCCGCCCGGAAGTCCTCGGGCGTGCGGTCGTAGACCGATTCGGTCTCCGGCACGATCCGGTGGTACATGAGCACCGGAACCCGCCCCAGCTCGTTCGCGCGCACCGACGCCGGTTCGGCCGGGGCCGCCGGAGCGGAGGACCGCAGCGGCGCGAACGCGGCCCACTCCTGGCCGTCGTCGCGCTGCTCGTGCGGCCGGCCTTCGACGACCGTGGTGCACGCCGTGAGCAGGAACAGGACCGCTACGAGGGAAGCCAGCTTGGGTGTCACGCCTTCCAACGTGCGCCCTGCGTAGCACGAAGGCAACGGGGTGTAACCCGAAGGGATGGATTCCCGAATGACCCGGTTGATCCGGGGAATGTGCCCGCTGCTCGGCACAACCGGCGCGGGAGGGTTACATGGGCAGGCACCGGACGCGGTCCCAGAACTCGATTCTGGTCCTCGTGGCCATCATCGCCACGATGGCCATCGCCGTCACCCCGGCGGTGGTGCAATCGCTCCCGTTCGGGCTGGCCATCCAGGGCCTCGGTGACGACGTCACCACCAACGCGGAATCGCTGCGTGACATCCGCGTGCTGGCGGCACGCGACAGCGACCTCGACCGGGTCGCGGTCACCCTCGACGACCAGCCGCTGACCACGAAACGTGACGGCGGCCGGCTGGTCCTGCCGCCGCTGAAGATCGGCGACGGCGAGCACACGCTGGCCGCCCGGCTGCCGAACGAGGTCCCCGGGCTGCCGGACGCTGTGGTGACTCGCACGTTCACCGTCGACAACACCGCCCCGGAGCTGACCTTCCAGCCCATCGAGATCAGCGACCCGCGCAAGCCGGTGACGCTGCGCGGCACGGCGAAGGGCGCGGAAAAGGTCACGGTCCAGGGCGAAGAGGTGAAGGTCAACGAGTTCGGCAACTTCACCGCGACCATCCCGACTCCCCCGGCGAAGATCGAGATCGGCGCGCAGGACGCGGCGGGCAACCGGGCGGCCGGGCGCGTCCCGGTGCGGGCGCGGCACCCCGGGATGCGCGGGGTGCACATGACCGCGGTGGCCTGGACCGCCCCGGCGCTGCGGGAACCGGTGCTGCAGATGGCGCGGGACGGGCTCATCGACACGGTCCAGCTGGACATCAAGGACGAGAGCGGCGAGGTCGGGTACAACTCGCAGGTCCCGCTGGCGAAGGAGATCGGCGCCGCGAAGAACTACTACGACCTGCGCGGCGTCGTCGAGCAGCTGCACAAGGAGGGCATCCGCGTCGTCGGCAGGCTGGTCGCGTTCCGCGACCCGATCCTGGCCAGGGCGTCGTGGGAGTCCGGCAAGCGCGACCGGGTCGTGCAGAGCGCCGACGGGCAGCCGTGGGCCAGCGGGTACGGCGAGTACGCGTTCACCAACTTCGCCAACCGCGAGGTGCGGGAGTACAACATCGCGCTCGCGACGGAAGCCGCGCGGGCCGGGTTCGACGACATCCTCTACGACTACGTGCGGCGGCCGGAAGGCCCGATCGAGCAGCTGCGGTTCCCCGGCCTGGAAGGCACGCCGGAGGAGGGGATCGTGGACTTCCTCACGGAGAGCCGCAACGCGGTCCGGGCCGAGGGCGCGTACTTGGGCGCGTCGGTGTTCGGGATCGCGGTGAACCGGCCGACGCAGATCGGGCAGGACATCACCGCCATGGCGCGCAAGGTCGACTACATCGCGCCGATGATCTACCCGTCGCACTGGGGTCCCGGCGAGTACGGGGTCTCCGACCCGGAGTCGCAGCCGCTGGAGATCACCCAGCGCTCGCTGGCGGCGTTCGCCGAGAAGGCCGCCGGGACGCAGACCGTGATCATCCCGTGGATCCAGGCGTTCAGCATGTCCGTCCACTACGGACGGGACCAGATCCGGGCGCAGCTGGACGGCGCGCGTGCCAACGGGATGGACTCGTTCCTGCTGTGGAACGCCTCCTGCAAGTACAACGCGGCCGACCTGGCGCCCTGACCGGTCACCCGCGCAGGGGTTCGACCTCGTCCGGCGTGGTGTAGTGGTACCGGTCGCCCACCCTGACCTCCAGGTGCAGGTTGCCGTCCTCATCGGACAGTACTGCTTGGACGGTGCCGGTGCGGCCGTCGCGGAGGCGCACCCGGCTGCCGGCGGCCACCGCGATTCCGGCGACCACCACCTCGTCGGTTTCGGGCGACACCCCGCCGGGGTCCCACCACACGTCCTCCGGGAGCCCGCGGCGCACGTACTGGATGCGTTCTTCGCTCTCCGGCACGACGACCGGGTGGTCGTACAGGGTGACCGGCGCGGCCAGCACGGCGGCGTCGTTGTCGCCGAGCAGGACCGGCCACAGCCGGTGGCTTTCGCACTGTTCGGCGGCCGCCCGCGCCCACGGCGGCGGTTCGGTCAGCGACACGAACCGGCCCGCGTTCACCGCGAGCACCAGGTGCGCGGCCAGCATCGCGTGCCGGAGCGCGACTTCCCGCGGCGAGTCCGGCTCGTACCACTCGGTGTTGTTGACGACGTCGGCCCGCAACCGGATCCCGCCGTGGGGGCCGCCCAGCACCTGCGCGCTCAGTCGCAGCTCGCCGGTGACCGTCCAGCTCCGGCGGACGAGCCTGCTCGCCGGGCCGAGGACCTCGGTCCGCTCGGCGCCGCCGACGACGAACGGGACGCAGGTGCGCTGGGCGGTCAGCTCCGCGACCGGGAGCACGGCGTCGACCTCGCGCTCGACCGCCTCGTCCCAGCTGATGTGCTCGGCGCCGTCCTGGCGCACGACGCGCTCCTGCCCCTGGAGGAACCGCAGCCGCACGTGCAGCACGGCGTGGGAGCGGGGTTCCAGCAGGCACTCCACGCGGCAGTCGGCGAAGTCACCGGCCTGCGGTGACGCGAACGCCGGCGGCATCAGCACCCCGAACCGCCAGTCCTGCGTCCGCGGGCGGTACAGGACGGCGTCGCCGATCGCCCTGGCGGTGTCGAACGCGGTGGTCATGCGACACGGTAAAACTGTAATGCACGTCACACAAGCACTATCGCCCGTGATGGGGGCGTAAACGCTGGTCAAGAACGAGCGGGAGCCGATCGGGCACGGATCGTGGTTCACCCGATCAGCCCAGTTCGCGGCAAGCCGGACGCGGGTACGGCTCACGGACACGGGAGGGCGGCCCATGCGCACCGAACTGATCGACGCCCTGCTCGAACTGCTGGCGCGCGAATCCGAGGGCTTCGACGTGCACCGGTTCGCGCAGGACCTCGCCGAGCGCGCCACCGTCCTCGTGCCCGCGCGCGACGCCGGGGTGCTGGTGTCGTTCCCGGCCGAGCCGGTGGAAATCGCCGCCGGCACCGGGGCCGCGCGTGATCTGGTGCGCCTCCAGCTCGAACTCGGCGAGGGGCCTGCCCCGGAATGCCTCCACAGTGGATCATCGGGCGACGGCCCGTGGCCGCGGTTTTCCCCGGCCTGCAAGGAAGCCGGTTACTCCTCGGTACACACGTTGCCGATCGACGCCGACGGTGAGGTCTTCGGCGCGCTGTGCCTGTTCGACGTCGGCGGAAATACCCACCCCGCTGGGCCGCGCCTGGCGCACGCGGCCGCGCTTCGCCTGGCCCACCAACGGGATCTGCACCAGCTCGGCGTGCGGTTGCGGCACCTGCAGACCGCGCTGGACAGCCGGGTCGTGATCGAGCAGGCCAAGGGCATGCTGGCGGAACGGCACAAGATCGGTGTGGACACGGCGTTCGAGGGCCTGCGGCGGTACGCGCGCGACCACAACCAGCGGGTCGCGGACCTCGCGCGGGCCATCGTCGACGGTCGCGACCCGGTGCGCTCGAACGATTTCTGAAGGACGAAGGGTCGTGTTCCGGACAATCGCCGGTTAGCATCGGGTTCCGCCGTCGCCAGGAGGCAGGCAGACGGCGGACGAGGAATCCGCTCCGGACCCCGGCGGTACCCGCTGTTGGAATTGACAATGCGAGGGGAGCACCGGATGACGACGACGTCCCACGACCACGAACTGCAAGCGGACGCCTTCCCGGTCGGCGAACGGCTGATGTACCTCGACCGCGACGACGACGGGCCGGACAAGGTGACCGTGCGCGTGGGTGTCGTGTCCGGGGAGTGCCGGGCAGGCGAGGACGGCCTGCGCGTGCCGATGACCGACGAAGACGGCGCGCAGCGGTGGGTGGCCGCCTCGGACGTGCTGGGCAACGGCTCGAGATCGGGCAACCGGCACGAGACCGACCGGCCGGCGCGGTGGCGGCACCACCTGTCGCCCAGCGGGCGGCACCACCGGCACGACGAACCGGAGCCGTGAGGCGGGCCGGCC
>NZ_AFWY03000041.1:0-70584 GCF_000231075.2 Amycolatopsis sp. ATCC 39116
CGCCCGGCACCGGGCTCGGCCCGGGTGCCGGGCTCGGCGCAGGCACCGGAAGCGGCGCGGGCGCGGCGGGCGGAAGCGGCGCGGGCGGCGGAAGCGCCTCAACACCTGCCGAAGAAGCGCTCGGCAGGGGCCGTTCCGCGGGCGCGATGCCGCCCTCCACCACCTCCCCCAATGCGGTCGGCCCCGGGTTCGCCGCCGTGCGGACGCCCTCCGGGCTCAGCGGGCTCGCCGAGGCCGCCCCCGCGCTCGGCGCGGCCGGGGCGAGCGGGGCGCTGGCGGGCGAGGGCGAACGGCAGAGCCGCGTCGGGCGGAACACCGCGGGCAACCGCATCCACCAGATCCCCTCCGACGACCTGCCCGAGGAGGAGGAAGCCCGCCTCGCCCGGCGCGGCGGCCACACCCCCGACTCGGCGACCACCCGGTCGATCCTGGAACCCGCCGCACCGCAGGACGGCGAGGAGGACGCCGGGCACGTCCGCCGCTTCGGTGTCGACGACAACGACCTGTTCACCGACCGGCGGGACGTCTCACCGGACACGATCGGCGACCGATGAGCCTCGTCCTGACGACGCTCGAGTTCGACGTCCTGTGGGAGAGCCTGCGGCTGCCCCGCGCCCACCCGGCGCTGCGAGTGCCGAGCCCGGGTCGCACCCACACCGAGCGGCGGCAGCTCGCGGGCCGCGCCTGGGAGATGCTCGCCGACCGCGGGCTCGCGCGCGGGCAGCGGGCCGTCGGCGAGATCGTCGACATGGCGACGTTGCTGGCGAACCCGCAGGTCGCGATCGACGTGTGGGTGTGGACGGACCGGGAGATCCGCGGCCTCGCGGTGTCCAACGGCGGCCAGGCGCTGCTCGCGGTGGTGGACTCGGGCGAGGTGTGGCTGATCCCGGCGCGGCCGAACGCGCTGGCCGAGTCGGCGGTGTCGGTGGCCGGTGAGCAGCCGGCCGGCGTCGGGCACTCGGTGAGCCTGCCGCTCAGCACGCTGCGGGCGGCCGACGCGGACGCGAAGGGCGACCCGAAGTCGTTGGTCACCGCCCTGGAGGACCGGGGCGTCGAGCTGTGGGAGGCGCAGGAGCTGGCCGGGATGCTGGTCGGGATGACCACCCGCGGGCAGTTCGGCGTCGAGCGGGAGGGGCGGCGCGCGGGCCCGGTGGTCGCGTTCTACGACACCGACGCGGGCCGGTACCTGCTGCAGGTGGGCGGGCAGGACTGGGCGACGGTCGCGCCCGCGGACAACCAGCTGCTGGTCAGCCGGGTCGCAGAGCTGCTCGACGAGGCGTGAACCACCGGATGGTGGAACTTGGCGGATTCCGCGTACAGGCTGCGACAACCGTCCTACAGTGAGCGACGTGCCTGAGAGTGATCCGGATTCGCTGGAGCATGTGGCCGGGCAGGTCGAGGCAATCCACGAGCAGTTCAAGAAAGCCAAGGACAAGGTCACGGGCGTGACCGGGGAGAACCCGTTCGGCGCCATCAAGCGCCCGGACGAGCTGGAGCCGGGCGAGCACCCGTCGGACGGCATGGTGGACGCGCTGGGGTCGTTGCGCGACGGCGTGCACAAGCAGTTCGACGCGGCTGCCGAGCTGATGAGGTCGACCGGCAGCGCCCTGCGCGACGCGGCGCGGGCGTTGCGCGAGACCGACGACGCGGCGCGCGACAGCGTGACCGTCAAGGACGGAAGCCTGCAGGTCTGACATGGTCGCCGCACCGGGGATGCCGCCCGAATGGAACGACGTGGTGGCCCGCGCGCAGCAGGTCGAGAAGCTGAACCCGGCGGGGATCCAGGCCGTCGCGGACCAGTTCACGCAGGCGTCGAAGGACTCCGCGGACCACTCGGTGGCGCTGCGGAACGCGACCGCGGCGCTGGGCGGCGGCACGTGGACCGGCCCCGCGGCCGACGCGTTCTTCGCCTACGTCAAGCAGATCGGCGACGCGGGCAAGAAGGTCAACGACCACCTCGACGAGGTCGCGCGGGAGTTGTCCGGTCTGCAGACGTCGCTGGCCGACGTCAAGGGCCGGATCGACACGATCAGGCAGCAGGCCCAGACGGACATCGAGAAGGCCAACAGCGACGCGGTGACGAACGCGAACGCGGCCGAGGCGATGGAGCACGAGGTGCGCGAGGGCAACCGGGCGCCACGATGCCCTCGCCCACGTCGGCCGAAATCATGGCCGCGAACGCGCAGAAGACGAGCGGCATCGCGGCCGGCGCCCGGGACCAGATCCAGGGGTTGTTGAGCAGCGCGAACGAGCAGATCAACCGGGTGATGGGCCTGGTGCGCAAGGAGGTCCAGGGCGGGTACGCGTCGGTGCCCCCGCTGGGCGACAAGCCGAAGACGATGAAGAGCACGGGCGGACTGCGTTCCGGCTCCGGCGGCGGTGGCGGCGCGGGTGGCGGTGGTGGCGGCGGGCTGGGCCCGAGCGGCGGCCCGCCGAGCAGCCAGCCCCCTGGCAACGTGCGGCAGTGGATCGAAGAGGCGATCCGCATCCTGCAGGCCGCCGGAGTGCCGGTCACGGAAGCGGACATCGACAAGATCTGGACGATCATCGAAAAGGAGTCGAGCGGCAATCCCAACGCGATAAACCTTTGGGACTGCGTACCGCTGGACACGATGATCCTGACCCGGCGCGGCTGGCTGAAGCACGACGAGGTCCGGACCGGTGACGAGACGATCGGGTACGACCCGGAGACGGGCCGCAGCCGGTGGACGCGCATCACGCGCGTGGTGCACCACGCGGACGCTCAGCTGGTCCGGCTGCACAACTCGCGCTGGTCCGCCCGCACGACGCCCAACCACCGCTGGCTGAGCTTCCCCCGGGTGCACGTGACGCGACCGGACCTGCCGGTGCGTTGCCCGGAGTGCGGCTGGGAGCCGCGCGGCCGGGTGCAACCGGCGAACGGGGTCGCGGTGCACCGCCGGAAGGTGCACGACATCGCGACGGGCGCCCAGCGGAACGTGCACACCACCGACGGCCGGTTCGTCACGAGCGGCGAACTCACCAGCCGCGACCGGCTGCTGCTCGCCGCACCGGCCGACACCCCGTCCTGCCTGGACGTCACCGAACGCGAGGCCGCCATCCTGGGCTGGATCGCCGGGGACGGGCACGTGGAGACCCGCCTGCACCGGCCCAGCATGTCGATCGCCCAGTCGAAGCCGCCGATGGTGGCCAAGCTGCGTGAGCTGCTGGCCGGGGTGCCGCACGCCGTGTACGTCGACGACCGGGGTGGTTGCGGGCCGCGCCACCAGTTCCGGCTCGACCCCGGCTACGCCCGCGACCTGCTCGCGCGGGCGGGCCACCCGAAGTCGGACGCGGTCCGGCAGGTGCTGGCGATGTCGGCGGAGCAGCGCATTGCGTGGCTCGACGCTCTCGTCGACGCCGAAGGCACGGTGACGGCCGGCCGCGTGGTGGTGTACCAGGCACCCGGCACGGTGCTGGAAGCCGCGACGCTCGCCGCCTACCTGTCGGGGAAGCGGCCCCGCGTCCTGCACTCCCGGCGGGCGGCGAAACCGGAGACGTGGCAGGCCGAAGCGTCGCTGCACCTCAACACCCCGATCATCACCGGCGCGTTCCTGAAGACCGAGGACGCCGGCCGCGGTGACGTGTGGTGCGTGACGACGGACCTCGGCACGTGGACAGCGCGCGAGTGCGACCACATCTTCCTCACGGGCAACTCGAACGCCGCGGCGGGGCACCCGTCCAAGGGGTTGATGCAGTGCATCGACTCGACGTTCAACGCGCACAAACTGCCCGGCCACGACGACATCTACAACCCGGTCGACAACATCATCGCCGGAGTGCGGTACACGTTCAGCCGGTACGGCGGCTTTGATGGGCATCCGGGCCTGAAGGCAATGGCCGCAGGTGGCGGCTACCAGGGCTACTAGCCCGCGAACAAAACCCGTGCTGGGTGGTCATCCCGTCGCCTGACACCGGCGCGATCACCTTGAGCCAGGGCCGCAACCTGCGTGCTTTCCGGCGGCCGAACATGCCAACCTTGCGGCCCTGGCTCAAGGTGATATGCACAAAACGGAAGGCGACGGGATGACCACCCAGCCACCCACTCACGGTGAGCCGAGGCACCCAACCCCTGGTCATCCCGGAGCCTGCCCGTCCGGCGAGGACTCTTTTGATCTTTAGAGCCGCGCTGTCGCGCGGAAACAGCGCCTCACGGCGCCGGAAGGTCACCTTCCGACCACCCCCGCCCGCGATGCCTGATTGTGTTTCAGTCGCCGAGCAGCCGTGTCAAGGCGGGAAAGCGTGCCTTGACACGGCTGGTCGGCGACCAAAGATCGGCTGTGGATCGGGGGCGGGGGAGGTCTGGTTGGGGTAGTCGGCTGCTTTGCGTTGCCGACTGGCGGTTGGTCGGTGCTGTTGCCGGGGGCGGTTGGCGCGCGGTAGGCCGCTGCGACGTGCGCCGCTACGGTCGACTTACCCTGAAACCATGGTCGCCTCAGCCTCGTTCCCCGGTCCGGCCAAGCGGGCGGACGTCGCGCCCTTTCACGTCATGGAGGTGCTCTCCGCGGCCGCCGCCCGGCAGCGGACCCATGGGGACGTCGTCAGCCTCGCCGCGGGGCAGCCCAGCGCGGGCGCGCCCAAGCCGGTCCTGGAGGCGGCCGCGCGCGCCCTACGGGACCAGAACCTCGGGTACACCGTCCAGCTCGGCATCCCCGAGCTGCGCGAAGCCATCGCCGGGCACTACGACCGCCGCTACGGGATGACCGTCAGCCCGGAGGACGTCATCGTCACCACCGGGTCCTCGGGCGGCTTCATGTTGTCGTTCCTGTCCGCCTTCGACGCCGGCGCCCGCGTTGCCATGGCCCGGCCCGGCTACCCGGCCTACCGCAACCTGCTGTCCGCCCTCGGCTGCGAGGTCGTCGAGTTCGCCACCGACGAGAGCACCCGCTTCCAGCCGACCGTCGACCTGCTCGACGAGCTCTGCCCGCTCGACGGGCTCATCGTGGCCAGCCCGACCAACCCGGCCGGGACCGCGCTGCCGCCGGGCGAGCTGGCCGCCATCGCGGGCTGGTGTTCGTCCCGCGGGGTGCAGCTGATCAGCGACGAGATCTACCACGGCATCTCCTACGGCACCGAACTCGGCTGCGCCTGGCAGTCCACCACCGAATCGATCGTCCTCGGCTCGTTCTCCAAGTACTTCGCCATGACCGGATGGCGGCTGGGCTGGATGCTCGCCCCGAAGCGCCTGCACCGCGCGGTCGACGTGCTCACCGGCAACCTCAACATCTGCGCACCGGCGCTCGCCCAGCACGCGGCCGTCGCCGCGTTCGAGCCCGACTCCTACGCCGAGCTGGACGGGCACGTCGCGCACTACCGGCGCAACCGCGACCTGCTGCTGGACGGCCTCGCGGGCATCGGGCTGACCCGCGTCGCCCCGGTCGACGGCGCGTTCTACGCCTACGTCGACGTCTCCGAGCACACCACCGACAGCCTGAGCTGGTGCCAGCGGCTGCTCGCCGACACCGGCGTCGCGATCACGCCGGGCATCGACTTCGACCCCGTGGACGGCGGGAAGTTCGTCCGGTTCTCGTTCGCCGGCTCCGAGTCCGACGTCACCGAGGGGGTCGCGCGCCTTGGCCGCTGGCTCTCCGGGGGAACCCCCAGTTTTCCCTGAACGTTGACCAGAACGCGGGCGTCCCGGCACGAAACCGTGCCAGGCTGCCTGTAGCGGGCCGAACGAGCCCGCGGTGGCACAACCGGAGGGGAATGCCATGTTCTGGAAGATCGTCGGCGCGCTGCTCGTCGCCTGGCTCGCGTTCATGGTGATCGGCTCGGTGATCGGGTTCGTCTTCAAGGCGATCCTGTGGATCGCCGTGATCGGCGGCGTCGGCTTCCTCGGTGCCGCGGCCTACAACGCGATCAAGAACAACAAGGAGCGCAAGCAGATCCGCCCCTAGAGCAGAGCGCGCGCCGCGTCGGCCCCGTCCCACACGTGCGCGCGCAGGCCTGCCGCCCGCGCTCCATCCACATTGGACTGGCGGTCGTCGAAGAAGACGCAGTCGCCCGCCCGCACGCCAAGGCGGGCGACGAGCAGTTCGAAGATCTCCGCGTCCGGCTTGGCCACACCGACGTCGCCGGAGAACACCCGGACGCGGAAGTGCCGCATCCAGTCCTGCCGCTCGGCGAACCGGGCGAACGAGGACGGCGCGTTGGACAGCAGCGCCAGCGGCACCCCGGCCTCGCTCAGCCCGGCCAGCAGCTCCAGCGACGACTCCCGCACGTCCGACCAGCCGCGGATGTCGATCTCGGTCAGCCGGTCCGATGTGGACTCGTCGACGGGCACGCCGAGCGCCTCGCCGACCCCGCCCCAGTACTCCAGGTCGGAGCTGCCGCGGTCGTAGGCGTCCCGCAGCCGCCAGTAGTGCGGCTCGAACTCCGCCGGCGGCACCCCGAGCGTCGCCGCGAGGTCCGGCAGCGCGGTCGTCCGGCCGCAGATCACCTCGCCGTAGTCGAACACCACCCAGCCGGTCACGGGTGACCACCGGCCTTGATGCGGCGCAGCGCCTCGTCCACGTCGGCCGGGGAGACGTCCCGGTGCAGCACGAACCGCACCTTGCCCGCCATCGGCAGCGCCAGCACACCCTGGGCCTGCAGCGACTCCAGCGTCACCGCGATGTCGGCGACCGGCGCGAGCACGATGTTGGTCTCCGGGGTGTCGGCCTGCCAGCCCAGCTCACGCAGCCCGTCGGCCAGCCGCCGGGCCTTCTCGTGCTCCGCGGCGAGGTCCGGGACCCGGTCCAGCGCGACCAGGCAGGCCGCGGCGAGCACGCCGATCTGCCGCATGCCGCCGCCGAGCATCTGCCGCATCCGGCGCGCCCGCTCGACGAACTCCCGGCTGCCCGCGACGACCGACCCGGCCGGCGCGCCCAGCCCCTTGCTGAAGCACGCGGACACGCTGTCCACGCCCACGGTCAGCGCGGCGGGCGGCAGGCCGAGCGCGACGGCCGCGTGCCAGACGCGGGCGCCGTCGAGGTGGACCTGCAGCCCGGCCTGCCGCGCGGTGGACAGCAGCTGGGCGTGCTCGTGCGGCGGGATGACCGCGCCACCCGCCGCGTTGTGGGTGTTCTCCAGGCACAGCAGGGTGGTGCGCAGCGCGTAGTACGGCCCGCTGCGGGTGCCGATGGCCGCCGCGACCGTCTCCGGCTTGGGACGGCCGGGGCCGCCGTCGTGCGGCAGCGCTTCGGGCATGCCGCCGGCGAGCCAGGCCGCGGAGCCCAGCTCGTTGTTCAGGACGTGCGCGTTGTTCGGGGCGAGGAACCGGTCGCCGCGCTTGAGGTGGACGGACAGGGCGATGAGGTTGGCCATCGTGCCGCTGGGCGTCCACAGCGCCGCCGGCATGCCGAGGACCGCGGCCGCGCGCTCCTCGAGCTCGCGGACCGTGGGGTCGACGTCGATGACGTTGTCGCCGACCTCAGCGGACGCCATCGCTCTGCGCATCTGCTCATCCGGACGGGTGACGGTGTCAGAGCGGAAGTCGATCAACTGGGTGGCTGCTGAGGTCACAGTCAGATCACATCACACCGTTCAGATGATCTTCAAGAAGGTGCAACCCACCGTCGGCGCAGTTCCGTCTTTACGCCGAGACGTCGGAGCGGAGAGCCTTAGCGCGTGGACGAGGGTGACGAGCGGGACTTCGCGGAGTACTTCGCGGCCAAACGCGACTCCGTGCGCCGGACCGCGTACCTGCTCTGCGGCGACTGGCACCGCGCGGACGATCTCGCGCAGACGGCGTTCGTGGCGCTGCACCGGAAGTGGAACCGCATCCGGGATCGCGCCGCGACCGACGCCTACGTGCGGAAGACGCTGGTCCGGGCGTCGATCGACGAGTCGAGACGGCCCTGGCGGAGGGAGCGGCACGTGGAGCAGCTGCCCGAGCCCGAGCCCGCGGGCACCCGGCTGGACGACCAGGTCGCCACGCGCGCGGACCTGCTCGCCGGGCTGCGCGCGGTGCCGCCGAAGCAGCGGGCCGTGCTGGTCCTGCGGTACTTCGAGGGGCTGGACGTGGCCGGCGTGGCGAAGGTCCTCGGCTGCAGCGAGGGGAACGTGAAGAGCCAGACCGCGCGGGGACTGGCGAACCTGCGCGACGCGCTGGGCGAGGAGGTGGAAGCCGGTGGATGAGCACGAGCTGACGGAGTTGTTCCGGTCCGCGCCCGGTGAGCCGCCTCCGGCCGGGTTCGACGTGCGGGACGTGCGGACGGCCTCGGCGCGGGTCACGGCGCGGCGGCGCACGACGCTCGCCGTGGCGTCACTCTGCGTGGTCTTCGCCCTGTTCGGCGCCGGAATCGCCGGATTCGTCCAGTCCCGGACCACCCAATCGACTCAAGTCCAGGGGCAGGAGCAACCGGCGAACGCGCCGGAGCGTCTCCCGTCCGCCGTGCCCCAGCTTTCCGGTCCCTCCGCCATGCAGGGAGGAGAGGGCGCCGGGGAGAACGGCCCGCGGGCCGACAGCACCTCCGGGTGCGACAAGGTGGACCGGGAGCTCGCCACCGCCCTCGCTGGCGAGCTCCCGGCCACCGGGATCACCGGGCCGGACGCGGGCGACGTGTGCACGCCGGGTTCCCGCTCGGCGAGGTACGGCGTCGCCGAGAACGGCCGCACCGGTTCGGTGTCGGTGACCGTGCTGCCGCCGGGCGCCAGCGTCCAGCTCGCGAAGCTCGCCGACGGCGCCGTCGTCGACCAGCGGCTGACCGCGGGCGGCGGGACGGTGATCGTGCTGAGCGTGCCTGCCCCGGGCAGCGCGGCGCCGCTGGCGGACGACGTCCCGAAGATCGCCACCGCGCTCGCGCAGAGGTTCTAGCTGGTTAGATGGGCGGCCATGACGTCCGGAGCGAGCACGCCGAAGGGTGAGCGCAGGCGGGCGGCCCTCGTCGAGGCCGCGGCCGAGCTGCTGGTCGAAGGCGGTTTCGACGCGATCCGGCACCGTGCGGTCGCCGAGCGGGCCGGGCTGCCGCTGGCCTCGACGACGTACTACTTCGACTCGCTCGACGATCTCATCAGCGCCGCCGCCGAGCACCACGGCCGCGCCGAGCTGGCGAAGGGACACGCGCAGCTGGACAAGCTGCCGACCGAGCACCGCCGCATCGACAGCGTCGTGGAACTGGTGCTGGACCAGCTGCTCGGCGAGGACCCCGGCTACGAGGCAGTGCTGCTGCGGTACGAGCGGCTGGTGGCGACCGGGCGGCGGCCCTACCTGCGGCCGTTGATGCGGGCGCTCGGCGCGGAGCTGCGGGAGCTGCTGACGGAGATCTTCGCCCGGTCCGGGCTGGTGATCGAGCGGGACCGGCTGGAGGAGCTGATCGCGCTCGTCGACGGCGCCGTGGTCAACGCCTTGATCGAGGTGGACCCGGATCCGCGGGCGGTGGCGCGGGCGAGGCTCGCTCGCGCGCTATCTAAGCTTGGGTCGTGACGAAACCGCAGATCCCGAACGTCCTCGCCGGTCGATACGCCTCTCCCGAGCTGGTCTCGCTGTGGTCGCCGGAGAACAAGGTGAAGCTCGAGCGCGAGCTGTGGATCGCGGTGCTGCGCGCCCAGCGCGACCTGGGCGTCGAGGTGCCGGACGGGGTCGTCGAGGACTACGAGCGGGTGCTGGACCAGGTCGACCTTGGCAGCATCGCGGAGCGGGAGCGCGTCACCCGGCACGACGTGAAGGCGCGGATCGAGGAGTTCAACGCGCTGGCCGGGCACGAGCACGTGCACAAGGGCATGACGTCGCGGGACCTGACGGAGAACGTCGAGCAGCTGCAGGTCCGGCGGTCGCTGGAGCTGATGCGCTCGCGGGTGGCCGCGGTGCTGGCCCGGCTGGCGGCGCTGGCGGCCGAGCACGCGGAGCTGGTGATGGCCGGCCGGTCGCACAACGTGGCCGCGCAGGCGACGACGCTGGGCAAGCGCTTCGCGACGGCGGCGGACGAGCTGCTGGTGGCGTTCGACCGGCTGGACGACCTGATCGGGCGGTACCCGCTGCGGGGGATCAAGGGCCCGGTGGGGACGGCGCAGGACATGCTGGACCTGCTGGGTTCGGCGGAGACGCTGGCCGAGCTGGAGAACCGGATCGCCGCGCACCTGGGGTTCGCGCGGACGTTCACCAGCGTGGGGCAGGTGTACCCGCGGTCGCTGGACTTCGACGTGCTGTCCGCGCTGGTGCAGCTGGCCGCGGCGCCGTCGAGCCTGGCGAAGACGATCCGGTTGATGGCCGGGCACGAGCTGGTGACCGAGGGGTTCAAGCCGGGGCAGGTCGGCTCGTCGGCGATGCCGCACAAGATGAACACGCGGTCGTGCGAGCGGGTCAACGGGCTGGCGGTCGTGCTGCGCGGCTACCTGTCGATGATCGGCGAGCTGGCGGGCGACCAGTGGAACGAGGGGGACGTGTCGGATTCGGTGGTGCGCCGGGTCGCGCTGCCGGACGCGTTCTTCGCGCTGGACGGGCTGCTGGAGACGTTCCTCACGGTGCTCGACGAGTTCGGCGCGTTCCCGGCCGTGGTGGCCCGCGAGCTGGAGCGGTACCTCCCGTTCCTGGCGACGACGAAGGTGCTGATGGCGTCGGTGCGGGCCGGGGTGGGCCGGGAGACCGCGCACGAGGCGATCAAGGAGCACGCGGTCGGGGTGGCGCTGGCGATGCGCGAGAAGGGCGCCGACAACGACCTGCTGGACCGGCTCGCCGCCGATTCGCGGCTGCCGCTGGACCGCGCCGGGCTGGAGCAGTTGCTCGCCGACCGGATCTCGTTCACCGGCGTGGCGCCCGCGCAGGTGGCCGCCGTGGTGGCGCGGGTGGAGGACGTGCTGGCGCGGTTCCCGGAGGCCGCGAAGTACGTGCCGCAGCCGATCCTCTGACCGCCGGGAAGCTGGGCGGTGGCTCGCGGGGCCGCGCGGTTGCCCGCGAAGCGGGCGGCGCGTCGCGCCGGCTCGCGGGCGGTGGTTGGTGACGCCGCGCGGGCGCTGGTTGGTGGCGTTGGGCGGGCGCTGGAAGGTGACGCTGGACGGGCGCCGGTTGGTGGCGTTGGGCGGGCGCTGGAAGGTGACGCTGGACGGGCGCCGGTTGGTGGCGTTGGGCGGGCGCTGGAAGGTGACGCTGGACGGGCGCCGGTTGGTGACGCTGCGCGGCGCCGGTTGGTGACGCTGCGCGGCGCCGGTTGGTGACGCTGCGCGGCGCCGGTTGGTGACGCTGCGCGGCGCCGGTTGGTGACGCTGCGCGGGCGCCGGTTGGTGACGCTGGGCGGGCGCTGGAAGGTGGCGCTGGTTGGCGGTGACGCGGCCTCGCCCCGTTGGGCGAGCGGTTGCGGTGACGTTGCTGCTCGATGAAGGACCGTTCGTGTCGATGAAAGGCCCGTTCGTGCCTGCGCGGGCGGGCATCTCTCGCGGCGGTGGCGGTCGGTCGGATGGAATGGGATGGCGTGAACGGTCCATTCATCCTCGCGCGAGAGGCACCTGTCGTCGCTGCGCGAGAGGGCCAACGACGCCGGCCTCGATGAACGGCCCGTTCACATCGGCGCGAATGGGCACCTCACACGGTGCCGAGGTGCACTCGCGACTCCACGACATGCCCCTTCGCGCACTCGCGAGATGCCCACTCACGCGCCGATGAACGGTCCGTTCAACGACGCACCCACCCAAGCACCCCCCAGCCCACTCAGGTGCCGCCCGCCGCCGCCACGTCCCACCCCGATCCGGCATCTCCGGCATCATCGAGGGCATGCGCGCGGAACGTCTGGTGGCCCTGCTCTTCACCCTGCAGAGCAGGCGCAGCGCGACCGTCCCCGAGCTGGCCGACGCACTCGGCGTTTCGGAGCGCACCATGCACCGCGACATCGCCGCCCTGCAGGCCGCCGGGGTTCCACTGTGGACGGAGACCGGGCGGTACGGCGGCGTGCGGCTCGTGGAGGGGTGGCGCACCCGGCTGGACGGGCTCACCTCCCGCGAAGCCGTCGCCATCTTCGCGATGGGCGTGCCCCGCGCGCTGGCCGAGCTGGGTCTCGGCACCGCCGTCTCCGCCGCCCACGCCAAGGTCAGCGCCACCCTCCCCGCCCCGCTGCGTGAGCAGGCCCAGCATCTCGCCCAGCGGTTCCACCTCGACGCGCCCGGCTGGTTCAAGTCCGAAGAGGACGCCGAGCACCTCGCGACGATCGCCCAGTCCGTCTGGGAGCAGCGCCGCGCCGCGATCACCTACCGGCGCGGCGACCACACCGTCGAACGCCTCCTCGAACCGCTTGGCCTCGTCCTCAAGGCCGGCGTCTGGTACCTCGTCGCCCGCATCGAGCACAGCATCCGCACCTACCGCGTCAGCAAGGTCACCGCCGTCGAGCTCACCGACGAGCGCTTCGAGCGGCCCGCGGACTTCGACCTCGCCGGCTGGTGGCAGCGCTCCTCCACCCAGTTCGAGCGCTCCCTGCAACGCCACCCCGTCCGGCTGCGCCTGTCCCGCTGGGGCGTGCAACAACTCCCGCGGGTCCTCGACCCCGACCTGGCCATCGCCGCCCTCGACGCGGCCGGACCACCCGACCCCGAAGGCTGGGTCGAGGTCACCGTCGACCTGGAAGAACCGGCCATCGCGGCGAGCATGCTGCTCGGCCTGGGCCCCGACGTCGAGGTCGTCGAGCCACCCGCCGTGCGCGCCGCGTTCGCCGACGCCGCACGGCGGATGGCCGACCGTCACCGGTAGCCGGTCGGGTCCGCGGGCTTGCCCGCGTCCTGGACCTCCACGACGTACCGCCAGCCGTCCGGCCTGCTGCCGTCCACGTCGTCGAACTCGTAGATCTTCGCCAGCTGCCCGCTGTTCAGCGTCTGCCCGTGGAACCGGTGCCGCTCGGGGTCCGCCGCCAGCGACGCGACCGCCCTGCCCACGAACACCGGCGACTCGGAAATGCAGAAGTGCGGCTCCTTCGCGAGCGCGTCCCGCCAGTTCTCCTCAGTCACGCCGTAGTGCTCCAGCATCGCCTCCGACCGCAGCCAGCCCGGCGTCATCGCCACCGCCGTCGCGCCGTGCGGGGCCAGGTCGTGCGCTTCCGCCTTGACGATGCTGTGCGACGCCGCCTTCGCCACGTAGAACCCGATCGACGTGCCCTCCCGGAACCGCGAGTTGTACTCCTCAGTCCCGTCGGTCATCTCCACCACCAGCCCGCCCTGGTTGCGGATCACCAGCGGCAGCAGGAAGTGGCTGGTGATGATGTGCGCGTCGATGCCCAGCCGGATCGACCGCAGCGCGTGCTCCAGCGGCAGGTCCCACACCGCCTGGCCCCACCCGATGTACTCGTCGCCGCCCCAGATGCCGTCGACCAGGATGTCCAGCCGCCCCTGCTCGCGGTCGACCCGCTCGGCCAGCGCCCGCACCTGCTCCGGGTCGAGGTGGTCGACGCGGATCGCCGCGCCCTTGCCGCCCGCGTCGGTGATCCGCTCCAGGGTGCCCTCGATCGTCTCCGGCCTGCCCACCTCGGAGCGGTGCTCACCGGAGGTCCGCCCGGTGACGTACACGAACGCGCCCCGGCGCCCCAGCTCGATCGCGATCGCCCGGCTCGCCCCGCGCGTGCCACCGGCGACGAGGGCGACCTTCCCACTCAGTTCGTTGCTCATACGTCCACCGTGTCGGTGAACCCTGTCAGATCCCGTCATGGTTGCCGTCACCCGCGGGTAAGGGGTTCGTCATGACGATCTGGTGCGGTGGGTGACATGGACGCCCGTCTGCTGGTCTCGCTGTCCGGCATCGGTCCGCGGACGCTGCACCGCTGCGCCGAACTCGCGGCCGAGCTGGACCGCCGAAACGTCCCCCTGTCCCTCCTCTTCGCGCCGCGCACCGAGGGGTCGCAGGCCGTCACCGCCTGGGTCCGCGAGCGCACCAGCCGCGGCGACGGTCTCCTGCTGCACGGCTACGACCACCGCATCCCGCCCAGCCACCGGGCGGTCAGCCTGCACCGCAAGGCCGAGTTCGCCGGCCTGCCCGCGCACGAGGCCCGGCTGCGGATGATCGCCGCGAAGGCCGCGCTGGAGAAGCTCGGCCTCGGCGCGGACGGGTTCGCGCCGCCGCGGTGGCTCGCCTCGCCCGGCACGCTCGCCGCGGCGGGCGAGCACTTCGCGCTGTGCGCCGACCTCGCCGCCGTGCACGACCTGCGCACCCGCACCGTGCACCGCTCGCGGGTCCAGTCGTTCGCGGCGCACAACCACCGCACCGAGACCGTGCGCGCGTTCGCGCTCGTGCTCGCCTCGGCGCGGGCCGCACGACGTGGTGGTCTCGTGCGCCTGGGGATCGACGCGGCCGACCTCGCCCGGCCCGGTCTCCGGCACGCCTTCCTCGACGCGGTCGACGTCGCGCTGGAGAACCGGGCCTTCGGCACGACCTACGGGAGCTTGACGTCCTCGCCGCGCGTCGGTGCGCGCACCTCGGTGCCCTCCGGGGCGAGGTTGGTGAACAAGCCGTAGTGCATCGCCGGGTTCGCGAGCACCGCCTCGTGGATCGGCACGGCGACGCGCGGCGCGACCGCCCGCAGGTAGTCGACGGCCTCGCCGGCCTTGAGCCACGGCGCGCCGGTCGGCAGGCCGAGCACGTCGATCTTCTGCTCGGGCACGAAGAACGAGTCGCCGGGGTGGTAGAAGGCGCCGTGGTCGACGATGTAGCCGACGTTCGGGATGACCGGGATGTCGGAGTGGATCACGGCGTGCTGCCCGCCGACCACGTTCACCGCGGCGCCGCCCGCCTCGAAGGCGTCGCCCGGGTTGACGACCTGGAACTCCAGGCCCAGCTTCTGCACGGTCTCCGCCGAGCCCGGGTCGACGACCAGCTTCGCGTCCGGGTTGGCTTCGAGCAGCACCGGCAGCCGTTCGCTGTCGATGTGGTCGAAGTGCTGGTGGGTGATCAGGACCGCGTCCAGCTCGCGCTCGCCCTCGAAGCCCTCCGAGAACGCGCCGGGGTCGAGCAGGATCCGCGCGTTTTCCGTCTCCAGCAGGACACAGGCGTGTCCGAAATGGACGATTCGCATCAGGTGCTCCTCCGCGTGGGTTCAGGACCAGCCTAGGCCCGCCAGAATGGCGTCGCCAAGATCGCTTCGGCGGTACCGGACCTCGTGTCCGGATCGCGCCGACGTGAGGATCCCCACGTCTCGCAGCGCGGTGACGTGCGCGGACACGGTGCTCGGCGCGAGGCCCAGCCGGCCGGCGAGCGCCGACGTGGACAGCGGTTCACCGAGGGCGATCAGGACGGCGGCCTTGGTGCGGCCGAACACCGCGGCGAGGCGGGCGTCGTGGTCCGGACGGCCGCCCCACAGCCCGGCGACGCCGCGGGCTGGGTAGAGCAGCGCGGGCTGCCAGGGCGGGACGGTGACCACGCCGACGCCGGGCCAGGCGAAGACGGCGGGCAGCAGGAGCAGCCCGCGCCGGCCGAGGCGGACCCGTTCCCGGGACCGGGATTCGACCAGGACCGTGCCGTCGACGAGCCGGACGCGCCGGTGCAGGTCCGCGAAGACGAGCGGCAGACCGCCGTCGGCGAGCCGGCGGGAGCGGTGGGCGATGTCGGCGGCGAGGACGTCCCGCATCCGCGGCCAGTGCGGCGCGACCAGCTCGGACCAGACGAGCGCCATCTGGTCGGCGAGCAGATCGCGCGCCTTCGCCGGGTTTGGGGGCAGGCCGCTGAGGTCGGCGTCGACCATGGCCAGCTCGGCGGCGACCTGCCGCGGCGGCGTGCGGCGGATGCGGTCCAGCTGCGCCTCGGCCGTGGTGTGCGGGCCGTCGGGTGGCGGGCTGAGGAAGTCGGTGATGTAGCGGCGGCCGGACAGGACGCTGCGCAGCTCGGCGATCGGCAGGTCGGCGCCGGTCAGCCACGGCGGGTGCACGGGGTGCGCGCGGAGGCCGAGCCCGACCTGGACCGCGCCGAGCGCCTCCTCCAGCGGGGAGATGCCGAAGCGGACCGGGCTCGCGGCGGTGAGGACCAACTCGATCATGGCGGGCCGACTTTCGGGGATTTCCGAATCAGTATGGGCGCGGGAGGGGCGGCGGAACAGTCGAAAGGGTGCGAATCGAGGCGGACGGGTGGGGTGGCGGCGGGCGCCTCCCGGGTGCTGGCGACGACGCACTTCGTCGAGGTGGGCAGCGAGCCGGGTTGGTCGTCGCGCCGATGCCGGGTCAACCGGGTGCCGAGGAGGTCCGCCGGTGAATCGCGCGTATTGGCGCTGGTCCGTGGGCGCTCAGCTGTACCGCCTGCCGATCGCCATGGGGCCGCTTGCCTTCACCTCCGTCGCCACGGTCGTCACCGGGTCGTACCGGCTCGGCGGGGTGATGGTCGCCGTGCTCGTGGGGGCCGAGATCGTCGGCGCGGTGCCGTGTGGGCGGCTGCTCGACCGGATCGGCGTGGCCCGCGGTCTGGTGCTCCTCCTGCTCGCCGCCGGCACGGCCATGGCGGCGCTCGTCGTCGCCGCCGGGACCGGATCACACGGGCTGCTGGTCGCGCTGGTCGTGGTGCCTGGGCTCGTCGTGGGCGGGCTGTCCGGCGGCTTCCGCACGCTGCTCGGCTCCGTCGTGCCGGACGACCAGTTGCCGCGCGCCGTCGCGATCGACTCGATGCTCTTCGAGGGCATCCTCATCGCCGGGCCGCTGCTGGTCGCCGCCCTGAGTCCGGCCGGCGCGCTCGCCCCGCTCGCCGCCATGGCCGCGGCCTACTTCGCCGCGGCGCTGGCCGTGCCGCGGGCCGTCGCGACCGGCCCGCCGAGGCCGGCGAAACTGCCCGTCCGGAGCGCGCTGCCCTGGCTCGCGTGCCTGTTCGCGCTGGGCCACCTGCTCGCGACCGTCGAGGTCGCGCCGTTGCCGCTGGTCCAACGGCTCGGCGCGGACCCGGCGCTGGCCGCGGTGGTGATCGTCGTGCTGAGCGGGGCCAGCATCGCGGGTAGCGCGGTCTTCGCGTGGCGACGGCCACCGGCCGGGCGGCGGCAGGCGGCGACGGCGCTGGCCGGGTTCATGGCGGGCGGCGCGGTGCTGGCCGCGGACCTCGGGTGGGCCGGGCTGCTCACCGGCGCGGCACTGATCGGCGCGGGCACCGGGCCGCTGCTGACCATCGCGTCCGTGCGGCTTCAGCGGTTGCTGCCGGAAGGCCGTCGCGCGGAGGGGTTCTCGGCCGCGTTCGTCGTGCAGGCGACCGGGTTCGGGCTCGGGTCGCTGAGCGTCGGGGTGCTGCCGTTGTCGCTGGCGCCCACACTCGGGGTAGTGAGCTCGGCCACCGCTTGTGCCATGCTGGCGTTACTGAACAGTAGTTAGGAGGCCAACGATGACCGCCGTGGAGCCGAAGCCGGCCGTCCAGGACACGTTCGACTCGCTGAACCCGGCCACCGACGAGGTCGTCGGGACCCACCCGGTGCACACCGCGGAGGACGTCCAGGCCGCGGTCGCCGCCGCGCGGACCGCCGCCGGCTGGTGGGCCGGCCTCGGGTTCGAGGGCCGCGCCGACCGCCTGCGCCGCTGGAACGGGATCATCACCCACCGCCTCGCCGAGCTGTGCGACGTCGTCAGCAAGGAGACCGGTAAGCCCGCCGGCGACGCGCAACTGGAGGCCGTGCTCGCGATCGAGCACATCCACTGGGCCGCCCGCAACGCGCGCAAGGTGCTGGGCCGCAAACGCCGCTCGGCCGGACTGCTGCTGTCCAACCACACCGCGACCGTCGAGTACCAGCCGCTGGGCGTGGTCGGCGTGATCGGGCCGTGGAACTACCCGGTCTACACGCCGCTCGGCTCGATCACCTACGCCCTCGCGGCCGGCAACGCCGTGGTGTTCAAGCCGAGCGAGTACACCCCCGGCGTCGGGAAGTGGCTGGTCGACACCTTCGCCGAGGTGGTGCCCGAGTACCCGGTGCTGCAGCTGGTCACCGGCTTCGGCGCGACCGGCGCGGCGCTCGTCGGCGCGGGCGTCGACAAGATCGCGTTCACCGGCTCGACCGCGACCGGCAAGAAGATCATGGCCGCGGCCGCCGAGACCCTCACGCCGGTGGTCATCGAGGCCGGCGGCAAGGACCCGCTGATCGTCGACTCGGACGCCGACCTGGACGCGGCCGCCGACGCCGCCGTGTGGGGCGCGTTCTCCAACTCCGGGCAGACCTGCATCGGCGTGGAGCGGGTGTACGTGCACGAGCGGGTCTACGACCAGTTCGTGGACAAGGTCGTCGCGCTGACCCGCGGGGTGAAGCCGGGCCAGCAGTACGGGCCGATGACCATGCCGTCGCAGCTGGACGTGGTGCGCAGGCACATCGCGGACGCGCTGGCCCGCGGCGGCCGGGCGCTGACCGGCGGCGCGGACGCGGTCGGCGACCGGTTCGTCGAGCCGACCGTCCTGGTCGACGTGCCGGAGGACTCCGCCGCGGTGCGGGAGGAGACGTTCGGCCCGACCATGACGATCGCCAAGGTGCGCGACATGGACGAGGCGGTCGAAAAGGCGAACGCGACGGTCTACGGGCTCGGCTCGACGGTGTTCTCCCGCGCCAACGCCACACGACTGGCCCAGCGGCTCAAGGCCGGGATGATCTCGATCAACGCGCCGTTCTCGTTCGCCGGGGCCGCGTCGCTGCCGTTCGGCGGGGTCGGCGACTCCGGCTTCGGGCGGATCCACGGCCCGGAGGGCCTGCGCGAGTTCGCCCGCCCGAAGGCGGTCGCCCGCCAGCGCTTCGCGGTGCCGATCAAGCTCACGACCTTCGCGCGCACCGAGAAGACGGACAAGCTGGTGAGCAAGCTCGTCACGGGCTTGTACGGCCGGAAGCGGTGACGCCCTCGCCGACATGTTCGCGACGCGCCTTGGAGTCGGACTCCAAGGCGCGTCGTGTTTTATCCGCGCGTCGCGGCTTTCTCCGGGCCTTTCGCATTATGGTTTGCGCGGAGATCCGATGAGTGCCACTTGAACCTCTCGAACTGAATTGTCAGGTCGAGAGGCCCCGCGAGTTGCTCGCGGGGCCACTGGCAGCTGCGCGGCGGCTGTCCTCGCATTCGGAAGGATCTCACTATGCCGAGAGATCGGCGCGGGAAGGCTGCTTCGCCGTGCATGTGCGCGGTGTGCAGGCTGCGGCGGTGGAACAGCAGGACCAGAGGCGAGATCCGATGGATCGTTCTCCTCGCGGCCCTGCTGGCCCTTCATCAGGACGAGTGGCCGCTCGTCCTGCCGCACTGCCTGCTTTGAGCAGGCCACCCAGGGGCGGGCATCAACTCGATGTCCGCCCCAGCCACTAAAAACGAACAGCAGGCCGGTGTTGCGGTTGAGACCGCAACACCGGCGGCCTGTTGCGTTTCCAGTAGGCACAGTATCGCACATACCTCCATTCCAAGTGGAGATTGAATGCAGATAAGAGCCCTCTGACGTGCGAACTTCGATTTCGTGCTCGGCGTGTCGTGACTGGAGAACTGTTGCGCAACCCCGTGCCGCCTGAACGCAACCGCCGCAACCCGTGATCGCAACCACCTGCGCTGGCATCCATCAACAGGATGAGTGAACTTCTCGTCAATGGGTAACCATCCGTATGCGAAAGATCATCGGTATCGCGGCCGGAGCGGCGCTCCTCGGCTCGATCGGGATCGCCGCTCCCGCCGCGCACGCAGCGGAAACACCGTGCAGCCCGCGGGCGAAGGCGTGCCTGCAGCTGCACACGAACCAGGCCTGGCTGACGAACAACGGTCAGGTGACCCGCGGGCCCGTTCCGGTCACCGTGGGCAAACCAGGCTACGAGACGCCGGTGGGCACGTTCAAGGTCCAGTACCGCGACATCGACCACTACAGCAAGGCCTACGACGCCCCGATGCCGTATTCGGTGTTCTTCACGACCACCGGCGTGGCGTTCCACGAGGGCAGCCTGCGTGAGCAGTCGCACGGGTGCGTGCACCTCTCGCGCGCCGACGCGAAGGCCTTCTACCAGACCCTGCGCACGGGTGACGTGGTCGAGGTCGTGAACTGAGTCCGGTATTTCGGACGAGGCGGGGTATCGTGCGGTCATGCCCCGTCTCGTACCGGCCGTGCTCCGGGCCGCGGACATCCTGGAACTGTTCCTCGACGAACACGTCCGCCTGTCCGCGACCGAGATCGTCGAGCGCCTGGGCCTGCCCCGCTCCACCACGCACGAGCTGCTGACCACCCTCGTCGCCCGGAAGTACCTGGACCGCCAGGCCGGCGAGGAGACCATGTACCGCCTCGGGCCGAAGCTGCTCGAACTGGGCGCGCGCTACCAGCAGCGGCTGGAGTTCGGCGTCGAGGCGGACGCGGTGGCCCGGCGGGTCGCGGCGCAGTGCGACGAGACCGTGCACGTCGCCGTGCTGGACGGGCTCGAGGTCGTCTACGTGTCCAAAATAGACTCGACTCACTCGGTGCGGCTGATCTCCGCGGTCGGCCGCAGGTTGCCGGCCAACTGCACCGCCGTGGGCAAGGTCCTGCTCGCCGGGCTGTCCAGGGAGGAGGTCAGCCGCCGCCTCAAGGGGCACCGGCTGACCGCGCTCACCGAGCACAGCATCACGTCCCGCCCGGAGCTGCTCGCCCAGCTGGACGCGGTCCGCGTGACCGGCGTCGCGCACGAGCGGAGCGAGTCCAATCCGGACGCCGGTTGCGTGGCCGCCCCGGTGGTGGACTCGCGCGGCGAATGGGTCGCCGCGATGAGCATTTCCATCCCGACCTCGCGCCACGACCAGGAATCCTGGCGCCGCTGGGAAAAGCTCGTGCGCGAGGGCGCAGCCGAGCTCTCTCAGCGCCTCGGCGGCCGCCCTCCGGAGCTATAGGCCCAGCACCCGATCCGGCACGTTCTGGAACGCGACCGGGCGCCGGAACCGGTCCACGGCCGCCGTGCCGACCGAGGTGTGCAGCGGCGCCGTGGTCGCCGGGTACGGGCCGCCGTGGTGCATCGCGCGCGTCACGGCCACCCCGGTCGGCCAGCCGTTCCACACCACGCGCCCCACGTGCTCGGCCAGCTCGTCGACCAGTTCGGCCGCCACCGGGTCGTCGTCCTCCGCCTGCACGGTTCCGGTGAGCTGCCCGTCGAGGGACCGGACGACGTCCAGCATTTCGGATTCGGTCGAGTACTCCACCACCAGCGAAGCCGGCCCGAAGCACTCGGTGCGAAGCGCCTCGCCGTGCTCCAGCAGCGCCTTCGCTGTCGTGGCCAGCAGCGTGGGCGCCTCGCCCCCGTCGACCAGCGTGCGCACCTCGGCGTGCCCGACCAGCCGGCCCAGCACGGCCGCGTAACCGCTCGCGATGCGCTCGTTGAGCAGCGGCGCGGCAGCCACCTGGCGCACCCGCTCGGCCGCCGCCTCACCGATCCCGGACCCGGCCGGGACCACGAACAGCCCGGGCTTCGTGCACAGCTGACCAGCGCCCATCGTGAACGAGTCCACGTACCCGGCCGCGATCTCCGCGCCACGCGCCCGCGCCGCCGCCTCGGTGACGAACACCGGGTTCACGCTGCCGAGCTCGCCGTAGAACGGGATCGGATCCGGCCGCGACACCGCCAGGTCGTACAGCGCCCGCCCAGCGGTCGGCGAACCGGTGAAGGCCGCCGCGCGGACGCGGGGATCGGTCAGCGCGGCCCGGCCGTCCTCCTCGCTGTGGATCAACGCGAACACGCCCTCCGGCAGCGCGGCCCGCACGATCTCGCCGGTCGCGTCGGACAGCCGCGGGTGACCGGGGTGCGCCTTGAGCACCACCGGGCAGCCCGCCGCGAGCGCCGACGCGGTGTCCCCGCCCGCGACCGAGAACGCGAACGGGAAGTTGGACGCCGCGAACACCAGCACCGGCCCGATCGGACGGTGGGTCAGCACCAGCTTCGGCCGCGGCGCGGGCGGCCACGAGGGGTCCGCCTCGTCGACGACCGTGCGCGGCTGGACCTCGTCGGCCAGCAATCGGAGCTGGAAGCTGGTGCGCACGACCTCGCCACGCAGCCGCGCCTCCGGGATGTGGGTCTCTTCCTGCGCGATCGGCACGAGTTCGTCCGCGGCGGCGTCGATGCCGTCCGCGACCTTCCGCAACGCCGCGGCGCGATCGGCGCGCGCCCACGACCGGGCGGCGTCGGCGGCCGCTTCGAGGATGTCGTCCAAGCTCATCGGGTCACCTCCGCGACGGTGGCGGGCACGGCGAGGTCGGCGGCAGGCAGGGCCGAGCCGACGGCCTCCGGCGCGTGCCGGTGGAGCAGTTCGAGGCCGATCTCAGCACGACGCACCCGCTCGCGCACCAGCGCGACCGCGGTCGGCGTCAGGTGCGTTCCGCTGGGGTAGATGTTCGGCGCGTTGCGCAGCCCGAACTTGAGGTAGACCGGCGCGGCGACCCGCACGATCTCGGCGATCTCAAAGTGCCGGACGAACCCGCCGAGATCGTCGGGCGCCTCGATGTAGACGTCCAGCGGCAGGTCGACGGCCGCGCGGATCGCGGCGAGCTGGGCCAGGCTCAGGTCGGTCGGCACGTTGTAGGTGGTGGCCCCGGCCTGTTCGGCGAGCCGGATCGACGCCGGGTTGGCCAGGCCCATCTGCACGCTGACCTTGAACCGCATGTCGACGGGCAGCTCCCCGGCCGCGCGCATGCGGTCGGCGACGCTCAGCACGCCGAGGTCGGTGACCAGCACGCTGCGGATCCCGGCCTCGGCGGTGCGGCGGATGTCCTCCAGCACGTGGACCAGCTGCTCGGCGCCCCGCGCCTGCGCGGCGAACGGCCCACCGCCGGGCGCCAGGGACGCGGCGCCGGTGTCCCACCCGGCGACCGGGCGGGCGAACAGGCTCACCTCGACCTCGCGCGCCCGCGCGAGGTCGGCCATCGCGGCCAGTTCCGGCCGCGTCAGCAGCATGCCGCCGCTGCCCTGCGAGACGCGGTGCACCACGACCCCGCGCGCGTCGGCCTCGGCGTAGACGGCTTCCAGCGCCTCCGGTCCCTCGACGCTCGGGATCTCCACCCGGTACTGGGCGCCGTCCGGGAACCGCTTGGGGCTCGTCGGCAGCTCACCCGGGTCGCCGGGCGGCAGGCCCAGGGTGCGCAGGAAGTCGCGGGTTCTGTCCACGGTTCACCACCGTTGTTCGAAATTTCGGATGCGGTTCGTAGTCCCGGACGACGTTAGGCGCTGGCCGAACCGCGGTCAAGACGGTTGACATCGCCCGAATCCCGACTTTAGGTTCGGAGGGCCGAACGTCATCCGAGATATCGGACGAGCAGACAACGGAGTCACCCGTGCCCCCAGCCATCCTGCGCAAGATCACCCTGCGCCTGCTGCCCTTCCTCGGGCTGCTGTACGTGATCGCCTACATCGACCGGTCCAACGTCGGGTTCGCGAAGCTGACCCTGCAGTCCGAGCTCGGCCTGTCGGCGACCGTCTACACGCTCGGCCAGGTGTTCTTCTTCGTCGCCTACGCGCTGCTGGAGGTGCCGAGCAACCTCGCCCTGCACCGCTACGGCGCGAACCGGTGGATCGCCCGGATCATGCTCACCTGGGGCCTGGTCACCGTCGCGACCGCGCTGGTGTCCACCACCTGGCAGTTCTACCTGGCGCGGTTCGCGCTCGGGGCGGCCGAGGCCGGGTTCTTCCCCGGCGTCATCTACTACCTGACCCGCTGGTTCCCGGAGAGCCACCGCAGCAAGGCGATCGGACTGTTCATGCTGGCCGGCCCGGTGTCGTTCATCATCGGCAACCCGGCGATGGGCGCGCTGAACGACCTGCACGGCGTCCTCGGCCTGGAGGGCTGGCAGTGGATCTTCGTCGCCACCGGCATCCCCGCCGTGCTGCTGACGCCGATCGTGCTCTGGGTCCTGCCGAAGTCGCCCGAGACCGCCAAGTGGCTGACCGACGACGAGCGCACCTGGCTGACCGGCGAGCTGCGCCGCGAGGCCGAGGCGGCCGGCGCCCAGCCGCACAGCCCGTGGGCGGTGCTCAAGGACTCGCGCGTGCTGGCGATGGCCCTGTTCTTCCTGTGCTTCCCGCTGGCCACCTACGGGCTCGCGTTCTGGCTGCCGACGATCGTCAAGGGCTTCGGCGACCTGTCCGGGTTCGGAGTCGGTGCGGTGTCGGCGATCCCGTACGTGTGCGTCATGGCTGGTCTTCTCGTGGTGCCGCGACTGGCCAACCGGCGCGAGGCGCCCTTCGGCTGGCTCGCGTTGATGCTCGGCTTCTCGATCGCCGGGTTCGTCGTCGCCGCGACCGCGAGCGCCCCGTGGCTGCAGATGATCGGGCTGTGCGTCGCGTCGATCGGCGGCTACGCGGCCCAGCCGGTGATGTGGGGCCTGGTGCCGAAGTTCCTCGCCGGGGCGACCGCGGCCGCGGGCATCGCCGCGATCAACGGCATCGGCAACCTCGGCGGCGGCTTCGGCCCGATGGGCATCGCGGCCATCGTGGACGCCACCGGTTCCGCCGCGACCGGCCTGTACTTCCTGATCGCGGTGTCCGTGCTCGGCTTGATCGGCACGTACGGGCTGCGCCGGGTGCTGCGCCGCCGCGCGGACACCGCGAAGGTGCTGACCGGTTAGAAGGAGAAGCAGCCGATGGCGGCGTTGCCGTCGCGGGCGACCGCGTCGAAGAACTCCCGCAGCTTCGCGTAGTTCTCCGAGAGGTACTCCAGCTCCTCGGCGGGGTGGGTGTCCCAGATTCGCGGGTAGATCCCGCGGGCCATCATGTCGGCGGGGTCGTAGTGCTCGGCGAGCCGCTCGAACGGCGCGGCGTTCAGCGACTCGGCGATGCTCTTGACCACCTCCGGCGGGAACCCGTTGAACTCGTCGCCGTCGTGCTCGATCGGGTCGCCGTCCATGCGCAGCTCCACCCCGACGCCCGCCTCGTCGAGGAGGTACTGGATGCCGTCCCAGGCCTTCTCGATGAAGGCGTCGCGGGCGGTCTCGTCGTCGCTGAGCTCGTCGTACAGCTCTTCGGCCTGCTCGCTGTCACCCATCACGCCGTCCAGCCGCTCCGGCGTGACCTCGACGTACCCCAGTGTCATTCCCATCCGCAGAAGGTATCCAGGTCACACCCGCCACCACCCTGGGCGGGGGTGGCGCCGACCGCGGCTAGACTCGGGGAGTACCGCCTACCTGCGATTACTGGAGCGACCCGCCGTGGCCCGTGTGGTGGTTGACGTCATGCCCAAGCCCGAGATCCTCGACCCGCAAGGTCAAGCCGTCGCCGGGGCGCTGCCGCGGCTGGGCTTCACCGGGGTCACCTCGGTGCGCCAGGGCAAGCACTTCGAGCTCGAGGTCGACGACTCGGTCGACGACGAGACGCTCGCCAAGATCGCCGAGGGCTTCCTCGCCAACCCGGTGATCGAGGAGTGGACCGTGCGGAGGCTCTCGTGAAGATCGGGGTCATCACCTTCCCCGGCACCCTGGACGACGTGGACGCGGTCCGCGCCGCCCGCTACGCCGACGCGGAGGCCGTCAACCTGTGGCACGCCGACGAGGACCTGCGCGGCGTCGACGCGGTGATCGTGCCGGGCGGCTTCTCCTACGGCGACTACCTGCGCTGCGGCGCGATCGCCCGCTTCGCCCCGGTGATGTCGTCGGTCGTCGACGCGGCCAAGGGCGGCATGCCGGTGCTCGGCATCTGCAACGGGTTCCAGATCCTGTGCGAGGCCGGGCTGCTGCCGGGCGCGCTGGTGCGCAACAAGAAGCTGCACTTCGTGTGCCGCGACCAGTGGCTGCGCGTGGAGAACAACACCACGGCGTGGACGACCCGGTACGAGGCGGGCGCCGAGATCCTGGTGCCGCTCAAGTCGGGCGAGGGCGGCTACGTCGCCGACCAGTCCACGCTGGACGAGCTGGAGGGCGAGGGCCGCGTGGTGTTCCGCTACGTCGGCGAAAACCCGAACGGCTCGCGTGACGACATCGCGGGCATCTGCAGCGCCAACGGCCGCGTCGTCGGCCTGATGCCGCACCCCGAGCACGCGATCGACGCGCTCACCGGCCCCAGCGACGACGGGCTGGGGATGTTCCTCAGCTTGGTCGACAGCCTCGTCAAGGCCTGATGGTCCCCGGAGGCGCCCGCCTCCGGGGAAACCTCAGCCCACGTGCGCGGCCGTGACCAGGCGCGAGTACGGGCCGTTCGCGGCGAGCAGTTCGGCGTGCGTGCCCAGCTCGGTGATCCGCCCGGCCTCCAGCACCGCGACCCGGTCGGCCGCCGCCGCGGTGTGCAGCCGGTGCGCGATCGCGATCACGGTCCGGCCGTCCAGCACCCCGCTCAGCGACCGCTCCAGGTGACGCGCCGACGAGGTGTCCAGCAACGACGTCGCCTCGTCGAGCACCACCGTGTGCGGGTCGGCCAGCACGACCCGCGCCAGCGCGAGCTGCTGCGCGGTCGCGGCGGGCACGGCCAGCGCGCCCGAGCCGAGCTTCGTCTCCAGGCCGTCCGGCAGCCCGCCGAACCAGTCGCGCAGCCCGACCGCGGCCAGCGCGCGCACCAGCTCCTCGTCCGGCCACGAACCCGCAGGCAGCGTCAGGTTCTCCCGCAGCGTCCCGGAGAACACGTGGTGTTCCTGGGTCAGCAGCAGCACCTCGCCGCGCAGCACGTCCTCGGCCAGCTCGGACACCTCCGCGCCGCCGATCGTCACCGAACCCGAACCGGGCGCGGCGACCCCGGCCAGCAGCCTGCCGAGCGTCGACTTGCCGGCACCGGACGGGCCGACGATCGCCAGCCGCTGCCCCGGCGGCACCCGCAGGTCGATGCCGTGCAGCACCTCGCGGCCTGCCGAGTAGCCGTAGTGCACGTCGCGCACCACGATCTCCTGACCACGCGGCTCCGGTCCGCCGGCCCGCTCAGCCTCACCGCGAACTCCCAGAACCCGGCGCAGCGCGGTGCCGGACACCTGCAGGTCCTCGACCCACCACATCGCCTCTTCGAGCGGCCCGGCCAGCGCCTGCACGTACACCACCATCGTGGTGATCGTGCCCAGCCCGACCAGGCCCTCGCCGTACGCCCAGCCGCCGAGCAGCAGCACCGCCGCCACCGGCGTGACCTGCGCGATCTGCATCCACGGCAGCCACCCGACGGTCACCCCGCGCAGCCGCTGCTCGCCGCGGATCGCCCCGGCCAGCGTGCGGTTCCCGAGCGCGATCCGCCGCCCGGTCAGCCCGAGCGCCTCCGCCGTGCGAGCGCCCTCAGTGGTCTCGTGCAGGCTCGACTGCACCTCCGACCACTGGTCGAGCATCTCCTCGACGATCCGCGGCGCGCGCCGGACGTACCAGCGCATCGTGAACACCACGATCGGCACCGCGACCAGCAGCCCGAGCGACAGCAGCGGCGAGGTGACGATCATCCCCGCGACCGTCAGCACGATCGTGATCAGCGCGATCGAGATCTCCGGGATCGCGTTGCGGACCGAGAAGTCGATCCGGTCGGCGTCCGTGGTCGCGCGGCTGATCAGGTCACCGGTGCCTGCCGCCTCGACCGTGCCCAGCGGCAGCCGCAGCGCGCGCTCGACGAACCCCTCGCGGGTCTCGGCCAGCACGCGCTCGCCGAGCATCCCGGCGCGGAAGCGGGCGAGCCGCTTCAGCACCGCCTGCACCACCAGGATCACCACGAACGCGAGCGCGAGCAGGTCGATCCGGCTGTCCCCGGCCACCGCGAGGTCCACCAGGCGCCCGAGGATCTGCGGGCCGGCCAGCCCGGCGATCGTGGCCAGGCCGAACAGCCCGATCACGACGCCGAACTCGCGGCGGTTCACGCGCAGCAGGTCCCGCGCCCAGCGCCGGGCCTCGGCGCCGGTCGCGAGCACTAGCTTGAAACGCATGTGATCACCTCGTCCGCCACCGCTTTCCACAGTGGACTTTCCGTGAAGACGACGGTCGTGCGGCCGCGGCGCAGCTCGGTGACCCGCTCGGTGATGCGGGCCTCGGTGTGCGCGTCGACGGCCGAGGTCGGTTCGTCGAGCAGCAGGGTGTCGGCGTCCAGTGCCAGCGCGCGGGCGAGGTTCAGCCGCTGCCGCTGGCCGCCGGACACCTCGCGGCCCCGCTCGCCGATCAGCTCGTCGAGCCCGTTCGGCAGGCCTTCGACGATGTCCTCGGCGTCGGCGGCCCACAACGCGACCTCCGCCCGCTCGGCCGGGATCAGCTGGTCCCGCAGGATGCCGGAGAACCACAGGTCCTGGTTGTGCGCGTAGACCACGCGCGCCCGGAGTTCGGCCAGCGCCACGTGGTCGGCGGGCACGCCGGACACGAGCACCCGCTCGCCGGGCTCAGGGTCGGCGAACCGGGCCAGCCGCGCGGCCAGCGCCTCGGCCTCCGGGCCGGCGTCCACGACGGTCAGCTTCCCGGCCACCGCGGTGAAACCGGAGGTCGTGTCGTGCAGCTCCAGCGGCCCGTCCGGCAGCGCGACCGGCGCGTCCGGCTCGGACAGCAGCGGCCGCAGGCTCAGCACGCCGCAGACCTTCTTCGCCGACACCATCGCCGAGGAGAACGCGGCGGTGAACTCGGTCGCCGTGCTCACCGGCACCACCAGGAACACCGACGAGGAGTAGAACGCCACCAGCTCGCCGACGCTGATCGTGCCCGCCGCGACGAACCGCGCGCCGACCCAGGTGATCGCCACGGTGACCAGGCCGGGCAGCAGCACCTCGGCGCCCACCAGCCACGACTCGCTGCGCGCCACCTCGACGCCCGCGCGCCGGACCCGCTGGCTGGCGCCGCGGAACCGGCCGAGGAACTGCTGCTCGCCGCCGACGCCGCGGAGGATCCGCAGGCCCGACACGATGTCCGCGGCCAGCGCGTTCACGCTGGACAGCTCCTCGCGCTGCACGCCCTTGCGGCGCTGCAGCGGCGCGACCAGCTTGCCCATGCTCAGCGTCGCGAGCGGGACCCCGACCAGCGCGATCACGCCCAGCAGCGGCGACATGCCGATCAGCACCAGGCTGACGGTGAGGAAGGCCACCACCGAGCCGAACAGCCGGCCGGTCACCTCGAACACGTTGCCGATGTGGTTGATGTCCGAGGAGGACACCGCCATCACGTCACCGGTCCCGGCCTGCGGGCGCAGCGACGCGCCGAGCCGCGCGGTGTGCTCGACGACCGCACGCTGCGTCATCGCCGCGCCGTGGATCCACATGGTGTGCACGGCGAAGATCAGCGCGCCTGCGCACACCGCCTGCGCCACGCCGAGCAACACGACGAGGCCGACCCCGCCGAGCAGCTCCTCGCCCGCGCGGATGTCCTCGACCACCCCGCCGATCACGAGCGGCAGCAGCGCGCCGGGCAGCAGCCACAGCGCGCCCAGGACGCACGCGGACACGGCGAGCCACGGCCGCGCCCGCAGGAGCGCGCCCAGGAATCGCAGTGGCGTGAGCCGGGACGGGAGGCGCATGACAACAGACGGTAAGTGCCCCAGCTCACCTCACGCGACCGATTTTCTGCCGGTCAGAGCGCTGCAAGTACCCTGGAGGCCGTGACCGACACCCTGGCCATCGACACGACCGAGCGGGCCGCGGAAACGCCGGACCTCCCGCAGCCCTACCGCGAGCTCGGGCTCGCCGACGACGAGTACGCGCGCATCCGCGAGATCCTGGGCAGGCGGCCGACGGACGCCGAACTGGCCATGTACTCGGTGATGTGGAGCGAGCACTGCTCGTACAAGTCGTCGAAGAAGCACCTGCGCTACTTCGGCGAGACCACCACCGAGGAGATGCGCTCGAAGATGCTCGCCGGGATCGGCGAGAACGCCGGTGTCGTCGACATCGGTGACGGCTGGGCGGTCACCTTCAAGGTCGAGAGCCACAACCATCCGTCCTATGTGGAGCCCTACCAGGGCGCCGCGACGGGTGTCGGCGGCATCGTGCGCGACATCCTGGCGATGGGCGCGCGGCCGCTCGCGGTGGCCGACTCGCTGCGCTTCGGCCCGGCCGACGCGCCGGACACCCGCCGCGTGCTGCCGGGTGTCGTGGCCGGCGTCGCCGGGTACGGCAACTGCCTCGGCCTGCCCAACATCGGCGGCGAGGTCGCCTTCGACGCCAGCTACGCGGGCAACCCACTGGTGAACGCGCTGTGCGTGGGCGCGATGCGCACCGAGGACCTGCACCTGGCGTTCGCGTCCGGCACCGGCAACAAGATCATCCTGTTCGGCGCGCGGACCGGTCTGGACGGCATCGGCGGCGTGTCGGTGCTGGCCAGCGACACCTTCTCCGGCGACGAGAACTCCGGCGGCCGCAAGAAGCTGCCGAGCGTCCAGGTCGGCGACCCGTTCACCGAGAAGGTGCTCATCGAGTGCTGCCTGGAGCTGTTCCAGCAGAAGCTCGTGGTGGGTATCCAGGACCTCGGCGGCGCGGGCCTGTCCTGCGCGACGTCGGAGCTGGCCGCGGCCGGCGACGGCGGCATGCACGTCGAGCTGGACAAGGTGCCGCTGCGCGCCGAGGGCATGACCCCGGCGGAGATCCTCTCCAGCGAGTCGCAGGAGCGGATGTGCGCGGTCGTCGAACCGTCCAAGGTGGACGCCTTCCTCGCGGTGTGCGCGAAGTGGGACGTCATCGCCACCGTCATCGGCGAGGTCACCGACGGTGACCACCTGGTGGTCACCTGGCACGGCGAGACCGTGGTGGACGTGCCGCCGCGCACCGTGGCGCACCAGGGCCCGGTGTACGACCGGCCGGTCGCCCGTCCGTCCACTCAGGACGAGCTGCAGGCGGACACGCCGGAGAAGCTGCACCGTCCGTCCACTCCGGACGAGCTGCGGGAGACGCTGCTGAAGGTGGTCTCGTCGCCGAACCAGGCGTCGAAGGAGTGGGTGACCGACCAGTACGACCGGTACGTGCGCGGCAACACGGTGCTGTCGCAGCCGTCGGACGGCGGCATGATCCGCATCGACGAGGAGACCGGGCGCGGTGTCGCGGTGTCGACGGACTGCAACAGCCGGTTCGTGTACCTCGACCCGTACGCAGGGGCGCAGATCGCGCTGGCCGAGGCGTACCGCAACGTGGCGACGACGGGCGCCACCCCGCTGGCGGTGACGGACTGCCTGAACTTCGGCGCGCCCACGGACCCGGGTGTGATGTGGCAGTTCGAGCAGGCCGTGCACGGCATCGCCGACGGTTGCGCGCAGCTCGGCATCCCGGTGACCGGCGGCAACGTGAGCTTCTACAACCAGACCGGTGAGACGGCGATCCTGCCGACGCCGGTGGTCGGTGTGCTCGGCGTGATCGACGACGTGCGGCGGCGCATCCCGACCGGGATCGGCGCCGAGGCGGGCGAGACGCTGCTGCTGCTCGGCGAGACGCACGACGAGTTCGGCGGTTCGGCGTGGGCGCACGTGATCCACGGGCACCTGGGTGGGCTGCCGCCGAAGGTGGACCTGGAGCGCGAGCGGCTGCTGGCGGAGATCCTGGTCGCCGGTTCGCGGGACGGGATGATCTCGGCCGCACACGACCTCTCCGACGGCGGCCTGGCGCAGGCCCTGGTGGAGATGGTGCTGATCGGCCAGTGCGGCGCGCGGGCCCTGCTCGACGAGGACGCCGACCCGTTCGTGCAGCTGTTCTCGGAGTCCACCGGGCGGGTCCTGGTGGCGGTGCCGCGGACCGAGGAGCTGCGGTTCACGGAGATGTGCACGGCCCGCGGGCTTCCCTGGCGCAAGGCGGGCGTCGTGGACCCGGAGGCGGGCGGCCTGGAGATCCAGGGCGTGGCGACCTTCGGGATGGAAGAACTGCGCGACGCGTTCGAGAGCACGCTCCCGAAGCTGTTCGACTGACGGTTCAGCGGGCGCTACTGCCGCAAGGCGGTGGCGCCCGCGAACTCGGCGCCGTCGACGGTCGCGCCGCGCCGGAACTCGGCGTGCGTGAAGTCCACCTCGTTCGCCGAGCGCATGCCGTCGAACCCGGCGCGTTCCCGGAAGACCGCGCCGGCGAAGGTGACCGGGCCGCGCGGTTCCGCGCAGGTGAAGTAGACGCGGCCGCGAAACTCGGTGCCGCTGAAGTCCGTGCGGTGCAGTAGTTGCGCGCGCTGCATCAGCAGCCGCCCGATGACCCGGCCGGAAAGGTCGAGGCGGTTCGTCCTGGCCCCGGACAGGTCCAGGTCGAACGTCGGCGCCGCGTCGGCGCGCTTCGGGAGCAGGTCCCGGATGAGCCGCTGCGCGGCGACCCGGACCACCTCCTCCCGTCGGGCCTCGGCCTCGTCGGTTTCGTCGCCGCGGAGTTTCACCGACTCGACGAAACCATGACGGCGTTCGGCGCAGCTCCAACCGGCGCCGCGTCGGCCCCCCAGACCGTTCCCCGACCCGCGTGTCGTTCAGCCGCACCGCGTTCGCCACGGGCGGCAGAACCACGCCAGCGCAGCGGCCCCCAGCATCGGAACTCTAGATCAGGCTCTTCTGCAGCAGGAGCGTGTCGAGCCAGCGGTCGTGCTTGTAGCCGACGTTGCGCAGCACCCCGACGTCGGCGAAGCCGCGGCGGCGGTGCAGCGCGGGTGAGGCCGGGTTGCGCTCCGGGTCGGCGATCACCGCGATCACCTCGCGGATTCCGTTCTCCCGGCAGCGGGACAGGAGCGCGTCCAGCAGTGCGCCGCCCACGCCGCGGCCCGTCGACCACGGGGCGAGGTAGATCGAGTTCTCCGCCGTGCGGCGGTAGGCCGGGCGCGTCTTCCACGGCGAGCAGTACGCGTAGCCGGCGACACGACCGTCCACTTCGGCCACCAGGAACGGCAGGCCCGCGTCGGTGATGGCGGTGAAGCGGCGGGTCCACTCGGCCAGGTCCGGCGGCTCCAGCTCGAACGTCGCGGTGCTGGTGCGCACGTAACCCTCGTAAATCGCGGCGATCGCCGGCAGGTCGGCCACCCCCGCCGCTTTTACTATAGGAGAATCGAGCACTACTATAGGGTACATGGATCTCGGCGCACTGGGCACGCGCATTCAGACCGCCCGCACCGGGCGTGGCATGACCCTGCAGGGGCTCGCCGACCGGTCGGGGGTCAGCGTCAGCATGTTGTCCGCGGTCGAACGGGGCTCGAAGGCGCCGACCGTCGTGGTGCTGGACCGGATCGCGCAGGGGCTCGGGCTGCCGCTGTCGGACCTGCTCACCGAGCCGCCGCGGATGATCGTGCGCCGGGCCGCGGACCAGGACGTGGTCGACGAGCCGGGCGGGTGGCAGCGGACCATCCTCACCCCCGTCGTGCCGGGGGTGAACTTCGAGTGGATCCGCTCGACGCTGCCCGCCGGCTGCGAGGCCGGCACCTACCCGCCCTACGCGGCGGGCTCGCACGAGTTCATCTACGTGCAGTCCGGCGTCCTCACGCTGACGATCGACGAGGACACCCTGGAACTGGAAGAGGGTGACAGCCTCTACCTGCCGGCAGACGTCACCCTCTCCTACGCCAACCACGCCGCGACGCCCTGCACGTACTACGTCGCGGCGCTGATCATGCGGCCGAGGCGCCCCGGCCTCGGCCGCCGATCCGGCTAGAACACCCCGAACACCGAGACGCAGAAGCCCTCGCCGTCGAAGTTCTCCGCGAAGAACAGGCCGGTGACCTGCTCGCCCTGCTGCGTGCCGGTCAGGTCGCCGGACACCATGGTGTCCGTGGCGCTGTCGTAGGTCGGCGTCACGTTGGCGCGCTTCTCGGCGGCCTCCCGCGCGTCGTCCTTGTTGTCCTGCGTCGCGTCGGAGCAGACCAGCGAGGTCACGCCGTTGACGTCACCGGCGGCCATCTTGGCCAGGAAGTCCTCGACCATCGCCTTGCCGTTGCTGCCGCCGGTGCCCCCGGTCGACGACGAGCTGCTGGACGACGTCGGGGTGCGGCTGCTCGACGAGCGCGAGGTGGACGTGCGGGTCGAACCGCCGCTGCCGGACGCCCTGGTCTCCAGGTCCTTCCAGCACCACTTGCCGTTGACCTTCGCCAAGGTGCCGGTGCCGGTGCCGTCCTCGCCGCCCGCGGTCGCGGTGAACTCGACGGTCGCGGTGTCGCCGTTCTCGGTGACCTTGCCCATCGTGATGCTGTCGACGTCGTTGACGTCCTCGATCGCCGCCGTGACCGACCGGTCCGCGTCCGCGCACTTCAACGCGTTGAGCGCGTTCTTGTCGTGGTTCTTGATCCCGTCGATCACCTGCTGGGCGACCGCCTGGGGACCCTCCTCCTTGTCGCCGAGGAAGAAGCCCGGCACCCAGAACCCGGTGATGCCCAGCGCCGCCAGCACGACGACGAGACCGACCGACAGGCCGATCCACAGGCCCTTCTTGCTGCCGCCACCACCGGGCGGCGGGCCACCGTAGCCGAACTGCGCGGTCTGCGGGTAGTTCGGGTCGTAGCCCGGGTACTGCTGGCCGTAGCCCGGCTGCTGCCCGTAACCGGGCTGCTGGCCGTACTCGGGCTGGCCGTAGGGCTGCTGGCCCGGGTACTGCTGGCCGCCGTACTGCCCACCCTGCTGCGGAAAGCCCCCGGACTGCGGGTAGCCGCCCTGCTGCTGGCCGTACGGATCTGGTTGCTGACCGTAATCCGGCTGTCCCGGCTGCGGTGGGTAGGTCATCGACGTCGCCCTTCCTGGATCGCTACGCCCTGCTCGGACGTATCGGCGCCGAACCTGGTTCCCCCACGCCCGGACATCGCACTGATCACGGGCATTGTGCCTGGCGACTCCGACAAAAGCGAAGGAGACTCCCACCACGGACGGGCGGGAGCCCCCTCGCGGTCAGCCCTTCGAGGTGGCGAGCACCTGCAGCCGGTCGTACGCGCCGTTGAAGGTGTTCTGGTCGATCGGGCTCGACGAGTACTGCCAGAACGTGTGGAAACTCCAGTTGTGCGGCAGGGTTCCCACCGTCGAGGCGTAGCGCGCGATCCACAGCGGGTTCGTCGCCGCGAACGCCCCGTCGACGCACTGGCTCCACCAGTTCGTGCTGGTGTAGATCACCGGGTACCGCCCGGTGCGGGCGTGGTAGGTGTCACTGAAGTCCTTGATCCACGCGGTCATCGCGCTCTTCGACAACCCGTAACAGGTCGAGCCGTACGGGTTGTACTCCATGTCCAGCGCGCCCGGCAGCGTCTTGCCGTCCGCCGACCAGCCCCCGCCGTGGTCGACGAAGTAGTTGGCCTGCGCGGCGCCGGACGCCGTGTCCGGGGTGGCGAAGTGGTAGGCGCCGCGGATCATGCCGATGTTGTAGGAGCCGTTGTACTGCTGCGCGAAGTACGGGTTGGTGTAGTACGTGCCCTCGGTCGCCTTGACGTAGGCGAACCGCTTGCCCTGGCCCCAGTAGTTCGCCCAGTCGACGTTGCCCTGGTGGCCGCTGACGTCGATGCCCTCCACCGTCGCCGCCGCCGCGGTGTCGCCGGCGGCGGCGGCCTGCGTCTCCGCGGTCGAGTGATCGCCCTCGACGCGCGCGATCTGCGAACCCATCGGGTGATCGTAACGAGCGACGTAGTCGTCGACCGGCATCCCGTCGACGGTGGCCGGAGCCGCGCCGGCCGGGGCCAGGGCGCCGAGCACGAGCACGGCGACCGACGCGGCGGCGGCGGACGTGGCGAACCGCCACCATCTCTTGCGTGGAGCAGACATACCCGAGTCCTTTCCATTGCCCTCGCGGAGGACGGTCTTGGTTGCAGGGAGACCGTCCAGGCCGTGATTCTTGATGACGACTTGCCGCTTTGTCACCAAATCCCGTGAATTTCGGATGACAGGTGGGTGATTCCCGCATGTCGTCGGCGACGGACCGACTTTCGTAGTAACTCGACCGGATTACGACGTCAGTTGTTCGTGGCGAAACCCTTGACCTGGTCCAGCGGCCCGTTGAACAGGTTCTGATCGCCCGGCAGCACCCCCGAGTCGGCGAACTGCCAGATGAACTGGCGCGACCACCCGGCGGGCAGCGGGCCGACGGTCGGCTGGTAGCGGGCTATCCACAACGGATTGTTCTGCCCGAACCCCGCGTTGTTCCCGGTGCACTTGTTCCACCAGTTCGTCGAGGTGTAGATGACCGGGAAGCGGCCGGTGCGGGCGTGGTAGGCGTCCGAGAAGTCCCGGATCCACTCGCCCATGCGCTTGGCGTCGAGGCCGTAGCAGGCCTCGCCGTACGGGTTGTACTCCACGTCGAGCGCCCCGGGCAGCGTCCGCCCGTCCGGGGTCCAGCCGCCACCGTGGGCGAGGAAGTACTCGGCCTGCTCGCGGCCGCCGGAGACGTCCGGGCGCGCGAAGTGGTAGGCGCCGCGGATCATCCCGATGTTGTAGGAACCGTTGTACTGCTGGGTGAAACGCTTGTTGATGAACCCGGTGCCCTCGGTGGCCTTGACGTAGACGAACCGGCCGCCGGCGCCCCAGGCGCTCGGCCAGTTCACGTCACCCTGGTGCCCGCTGACGTCGTGCCCCAGCGCGCCGGAATCCGCGTTGTACCGGGGCGGATCGCCCTTGCCCTCGACGGCGGCGATCTGCGAACCGGCGAAAGTGCTTTCCGCCTTCGAGTAGTCCGGTGTGGACGCGGCGGACGACCCCGCTCCGCAGACGGCGGTCGTCCCCAGCGCCACGGACACGAGCAGCGTGCCCAGGCGCAGTTTCGAACTCCAGAATTGCACGGCGACTCCCATCCTCCGATGGTCGTCACCATGCCTCGATGGAGCCCTTTTTGCGAGTCGGCTTAGCTCGAAAGCGTGATGCGACTGGCTTAACCGTGCGGAATGTTTAGTCTTTTTGCTCCTGCTCGAGCGCGGCCACCAGGTGCTCGGCCGGCACCACCGCGGTCACCACGTCGTGCGGGTTGATCGCCACCGCGTGACCCGCGAGCAGCGGCACCATGTCGCGGCCGAGAACCGCCCGCGCGTGCGGCCATTCCGGCGGCACCAGCGACTTCGACGTGTAGGCCGGCACCAGGACGCGGCCGTCGGTGTTGTGGAACCCGATGACGGTGCGCTGCATGGGCGCGAGCGCGTAGACGAACAGCGTCGAGTCGAGGATCACCGGCGGCAGGTCGCTCGCCGGCCGGTGGTTGGTCCGGACCAGCTGCAGCAGCCGCTCCAGGTCGTTGCGCGGCTCCGGGAACCCGAGCGCCTTGGGCGACGGCCGGTAGCGGTCGTTGGGGTGGAAGTCCTCCACGATGTTGCCGCTGCCGTTGACCGGGTACGCGCCGACGACGGCCCACGACGGCACCGGCCCGTTGGGGTCGAACGCCTCGTCGATCACGTAGAGCCAGCTGTTCGGGTTCGCCCTGGCGTTGGCGCGCATCTCCTCGGTGATCTTGGGCTTGCCCGTCTTGTGCTCGGGCTGAGGATTGGGTAGAAGGCGATCCGCCTCGTCCCGCTGCGCCATGTGCGAACCCCGTGTTTCCGCGTCACCTTGCTCACGTCTGCTGCTGTGCACTCTACTGTTTGACCATGCCCGCACCGCGTCCGGTTGACCCCGCTGAGTTGAGAGCCGCGCTGCAGGTCGTTTCGGCTTGGTTGAGCGGAGAAGCCGACCGGCCGGCGCGCCCGGAGCTCGCCGCGGCCGTCCGGCTGAGCCTGCGCACGCTCGCCCAGGACGCCCCCGGCAAGAGCGTCGAGGTGCGGGTGCCGCCCTTCGCGGCGGTGCAGTGCGTCGAGGGGCTGCGGCACACCCGCGGCACGCCGCCGAACGTGGTCGAGACGGACCCGCGGACGTGGCTGGAACTGGCCACGGGTCGTCTCGAATGGACGGACGCGGTGCGGGAGGGCCGGGTCACCGCGTCCGGGACCCGGGCCGACCTCTCGCACTGGCTGCCGCTCGTGCGTCTGTAGGACCACCGACGCAGCTCGCACCGCCAAGCAAGCCGCCACTCTCGCTTACGGCTTGCGGCCGACACCGCCCGCGATGCACTGGCGGACGAGGTTCAGGGGCTGCAACCGCGGGCCGTCCGGCCACCAGTCGTCGCACAGGACGAGGCCCGGCTCGACCATCTCCAGGCCGGGGAACAAGGCCTGGATCTCCTCCCTGGTCCGGAACCGGCCGCTGCCCATCGGGCTGTGGACGAACTTCTCCTCCATCTTCGCGGCCAGCTCGGCGTGCTCCGGCGTGCCCGGGTTGTAGAAGTGGGCGATGGAGACGTACGAGCCGGGGGCCAGCGCGTCGATGTAGGTCGCCATCTTCTCGCCGCCGTCGTCGCCGAGGTAGTGGTGCCAGGTGCCGATCTGCAGCAGCGCGATCGGCCGGGAGAAGTCGAGGAACTCGCGGATCTCCGGGTGCTCCAGGATCTGCTCCGGCTGGAAGATGTCCGCGGCGACGAAGTGGGTGCGGTCGTTCTCTTCGAGCAGCGCGCGGCCGTGCGCGAGCACCACCGGGTCGTTGTCGACGTAGAGGACCTTCGCCTCCGGGTGCACCCGCTGCACGACCTGGTGGGTGTTCTCGGCCGTCGGCAGCCCGGAGCCGAGGTCGAGGAACTGGTCGATGCCCGCCTGCATGGCCAGGAACCGGCAGGAGCGGATCAGGAAGTCCCGGTTGGCCCAGGCCAGGTCGTTGACCTGCGGGGCGACGGTGCGGACCTGCGCCAGCACCTGCCGGTCGATCTCGTAGTTGTCCTTGCCGTTGAGCGCGGCGTCGTACACGCGCGCGATGCTCGCCCTGGTCGGGTCCACACCTACGGGAACTGCACTCGGATAGGGAGCGGTGGCACCGGACATCGCGGTCTCCCGGGCGTATCGAATGTGAATGGAATTGTCGGACCCACGTAGGGTAAGGGGCGTGCCGCGCCCGGTAAATCCACACCGCGCTTGACTGCGGCCCACCGCGCTGTAAGTTGGATGACTGGTGATTTCTGCGAGGAAGGGTCTTTGATGGCTCCCATCGACCTCCCCGGCTCCGAACAGGCCACCGGCCCGACGGCTCGGCGGATGATCCTCGGCACCCAGCTCCGCCGCCTCCGCGAAAAAGCCGGCATCACACGCGCCAAGGCGGCGTGGGAGATCCGCGCGTCCGAGTCGAAGATCAGCCGGATGGAGCTGGGCCGCGTCGGCTTCAAGGAACGCGACGTCACCGACCTGCTGACCATGTACGGCGTCCACGACCCCACCGAGCGGGAGTGGGCCGTCAAGATGGTCAAGGAGTCCAACCAGCCCGGCTGGTGGCACCCCTACAACGACCTCGTGCCCGGCTGGTTCGACAACTACATCGGCCTGGAGGAGGCGGCCTCCCGGATCCGCACGTACGAGCTGATGTTCGTGCCCGGTCTGCTGCAGACGGAGCGCTACGCGCGCGCGGTGATCAGCCACGGCGACCCGGACAGCCGGGACGAGGGCGTCGAGCGCAAGGTGGGCCTGCGGATGCGCCGCCAGAAGCTGCTCACCGGGCCGAAGCCGCCGCGGCTGTGGGCGGTGCTCGACGAGGCCGTGCTGGAGCGCCCGTTCGGCGGCGCCGGCGTCCTGAAGCAGCAGATCAGCCACCTGCTGGAGCTCATCGAGCTGCCCAACGTGACCATCCAGGTCATCCCGTTCGACATGAGCGGGTTCGCCGCGGAAAGCGCCTTCTCGCTGCTGCAGTTCGCCGAGCCGGACCTACCGAACATCGCCTACGTCGAGCACCTCAACGGCGCGCAGTACCTGGAGAAGCCGGAGGACCTGGAGGTCTACGGCCGCGCCTTCGACCGGCTCGCCGTCGACGCGGAAACACCCGATCGGACGCGGCAGATGCTGTTGAAGAAGCGGGAAGAGCTTTAGGCGAAATGGATGACGACGAGTAGTCGCAACGAGGCCATCGAGGCCAGTTTTCGTCACCCGATCGAATTACACGGCCCGCACCATTCCTCACCCTCCGATCTGGGATTACTCTCGGCCGTGCACGTGCATTTACCCGTGCAGTAACCAGTGGTAGCGTGATCGCCACAAGGCCAGTGCACGTGCATTTGCACCGCGCAGATGCACTGACCCGGAAGGTTGGGGAAGTATGGCTGAGCAGTTCGTGAACGGCATGCCCGCCGGCGCCCTCACCGGCGCGTCCTGGCGCAAGAGCGCACGCAGCGGAGCCAACGGCAACTGCGTTGAGTTCGCCCAGCTGTCCACGGACCGGTACGCCGTCAGAAACTCCCGCTACCCCGAGGGCCCCGCGCTCATCTACACCCGCGACGAATGGGCCGCGTTCGTCGCGGGGGCGAAGGACGGCGAGTTCGACGATGTCCTCAACTGACACGGCCAAGTCCGTCGACGACCTGCTGCAGGACCTGATCGCCCGCGGATACCAGTTCGTGCACCCGCGCGACGCGAAGGGCGCCGTGATCGCGGTGGTCGGCGTCCGCGCGCACGACGCGGTGATCGACGTCGTCCGCCTCAACGCCGAGGACGACGTGGTCGCCACCCGCATCCCCGGCGACGAGGACGACGTGCTCGCCCCGCGGACGGTGCTGTGGCGCACCACGGGCGAGGCCGCTCCGGTGCTGGACGAACTGCTCGCCCTGCCGGACGACGCCGCGGCGCCGCCGGACGATTCGGCCGGTCGCGGCGGCTGCTGGGTGCCCACCGGCACCGGCCGCTCCACCTGGCTCGCCGCGAGCTGACCCGCGAACCGCTCCCGTGAGGGGGAGTCGGCGCCCGGTGGTCAGTGGCCAGCGCCACTGACCACTGGGCGTCACTTCGATCGTCCACGACCTACACTTGAGTAGGCCTGCCCTCGTCTCCAGGGAGCACTTTCGTGGTTTCCCACCACATCGACGACCAGCCCGAGCGCGAACCGCGAGAAGAGTGCGGTGTCTTCGGTGTCTGGGCCCCCGGTGAAGAAGTCGCGAAGATGGCCTATTACGGCCTGTACGCGCTCCAGCACCGTGGGCAAGAAGCCGCCGGCATCTCGGTCTCGGACGGCAAGCAGATCGTGGTCTTCAAGGACCTCGGACTGGTCAGCCAGGTGTTCGACGAGCAGGTGCTCTCCTCGCTGCAGGGGCACATCGCGGTCGGCCACTGCCGCTACTCCACCACCGGGTCCTCGACCTGGGAGAACGCACAGCCGATGTTCCGCCACACGGCGACCGGCAGCGGCATCTCCTTCGCCCACAACGGCAACCTGGTCAACACCGCCGAGCTGCGGGACCGCACCCGCGCCGCGGGCCTCAAGCCGCACCGCGAGCTGACCGGCTCCTCCAGCGACTCCGACCTGGTCGTCGGCCTGCTCGCGGACGCCGCCGCGGACAAGGGCACCGAGGCCGCCGCGCTGGACCTGCTGCCCACCCTGCGCGGCGCGTTCTGCCTGGTCTTCGCCGACGAGTCGACGCTGTACGCCGCCCGCGACCCGCACGGCGTGCGCCCGCTGGTGCTCGGCAGGCTGGAGCGCGGCTGGGTCGTCGCGAGCGAGACCGCGGCGCTGGACATCGTCGGCGCGTCGTTCGTCCGCGAGGTCGAGCCGGGCGAGCTGATCGCCATCGACGCCGAGGGCCTGCGGTCCTCGCGCTTCGCGAGCCCGGAGCCCAAGGGCTGCGTGTTCGAGTACGTCTACCTGGCCCGCCCGGACACCTCCATCGCAGGCCGCAGCGTGCACGCCACCCGCGTGGACATCGGGAAGCGGCTGGCCGCGGAGAACCCGGTCGAGGCCGACCTCGTCATCCCGGTGCCGGAGTCCGGCACGCCCGCCGCGATCGGGTACGCGCAGGCCAGCGGCATCCCGTACGGCCAGGGGCTGGTCAAGAACGGCTACGTCGGCCGCACGTTCATCCAGCCCTCGCAGACCATCCGCCAGCTGGGCATCCGCCTCAAGCTCAACCCGCTGCGCGACGTGATCCGCGGCAAGCGGCTGGTCGTCGTGGACGACTCGATCGTCCGCGGCAACACCCAGCGCGCCCTGGTGCGGATGCTGCGCGAGGCCGGCGCGCTCGAGGTGCACGTCCGGATCGCGTCGCCGCCGGTGCGCTGGCCGTGCTTCTACGGCATCGACTTCGCGTCCCGGGCCGAGCTGGTGGCCAACGGCGCCGACCTGGAGGGCATCCGCCGCCTCATCGGGGCGGACTCGCTGGGCTACGTCTCGCTGGACAGCCTGGTCGCCGCGTCCGAGCAGCCGAAGACCCGGCTGTGCACGGCCTGCTTCGACGGCCAGTACCCGATCCCGCTGCCGGACGACGCGCTGATCGGCAAGTACGTGCTGGAAGGGCTCGACCCGGCGGATGCCAGGACCGTCACCCAGGCCGGGTACGGTGCTGAGGATGCCGTCCGGCGTCCGTGAGTCCAGTCGAGTTCAGGAGTCCGCTTGCCGTGAGCGAGTCCACGAGCGCAACCTATGCCGCAGCCGGCGTCGACATCGAAGCCGGTGACCAGGCGGTCGAGCTGCTGAAACCGCACGCGGAGCGCGCGAGCAGGCCCGAGGTGCTTGGCGGGGTCGGTGGGTTCGCCGGGTTGTTCTCCCTCAAGCTGGACCGGTGGAAGGAGCCGGTGCTCGCGTCGTCCACCGACGGCGTCGGCACGAAGATCGCGGTCGCGCAGGCGCTCGACAAGCACGACACGGTCGGCATCGACCTCGTCGCGATGGTCGTGGACGACCTGGTCGTCACCGGCGCCGAGCCGCTGTTCCTGCAGGACTACATCGCCGTCGGCCGGGTCGTGCCGGAGAAGATCGCCGCGCTGGTCGCGGGCATCGCCGAGGGCTGCGTCCAGGCGGGCTGCGCGCTGCTGGGCGGCGAGACCGCCGAGCACCCCGGCCTGATGGGCGAGCACGACTACGACATCTCGGCCACCGGGGTCGGCGTGGTCGAGGCGTCCGAGGTGCTCGGGCCGGAGCGGGTGCGCCCCGGTGACGTGGTCATCGGCATGGGCGCGTCCGGGCTGCACTCCAACGGATACTCGCTGGCCAGGCACGTGCTGCTGGAGATCGCACGGATGCCGCTGGAGGGGCACGTCGAGGAGTTCGGCCGCACCCTCGGCGAGGAGATGCTCGAGCCCACCCGGATCTACGCGAAGGACTGCCTGGCGCTGGCCGCCGAGGCCGACGTGCGCACGTTCGCGCACATCACCGGCGGCGGGCTGGAGGCCAACCTGGCGCGGGTCATCCCGGCCGGGTTGCGCGCCGAGCTGGAGCGCAGCACCTGGACGCCGGCGCCGGTGTTCGCGTTGATCCAGCAGCGCGGCAAGGTCGAGCGGGCCGAGATGGAGAAGACGTTCAACATGGGCGTCGGCATGGTCGCGGTGGTCGGGTCCGAGGACGTCGACCGGGCGCTGGCCGTGCTGACCGCGCGGCACGTGCCGGCGTGGGTGCTGGGCGAGATCCGCACGACCGAGGACACCGAGGCCCCGCGCGCGGTGCTGACCGGTGACCACCCCCGGTTCTGACCTGCAGGTTTCCCGGCGGCTGGTGATCCCGGCCGCCGAGCTGCGCGAACGGTTCTCCCGCTCGTCCGGGCCGGGCGGTCAGGGCGTGAACACCACGGACTCGCGGGTCGAGCTGGCGTTCGACGTGGCCCGGTCGCCGTCCATCCCGGACGACCTGCGGCCGCGGCTGCTGGAGCGGTTGCGGTCGCGCCTGGTCGACGGGGTGCTGACGATCGCGGCCAGCGAGCACCGCGCGCAGCTGGCCAACCGCGAAGCCGCGCGTGAGCGGCTGGTGGCGGTCCTGCGCGCGGCGGCCGCGCCACCCCCGCCGCCGCGCCGCCCCACCAAGCCGTCGCGTGGTGCCAAGGAGCGACGGCTGGCGGAGAAGAAGCGCCGGGGCGACGTCAAGCGCGGCCGTCGCGGAAGGTTCGAGGATTAGGTCCGCCGGGCCGCGGCCACGGTCAGCCCGGCGAGCGCGGCCAGGCACAGCCAGGCGAAGATGTCGCCGATCGTGCCGTAGATCGTGCGCGTGCCGTGCGCCGGCACGTAGGCCACCATCGTCGGGTCCTCGCCGCCGTGGAAGTAGTCGGTCGAGGCCGGCACGCGGCCCAGCGGGTCGAGCGCCTCGGACAGCCCCTCCATCGTCGGCCGGACCACGGCGAAGCCGTTCTCGATCGCGCGGAACCGGGCGGTGCGGGCCTGCCCGTCCTTGATGCCGTTCCAGTCGGGTGGGCCTTCCGGTAGGTCCACCGCACCGAACCGTTCGGGGCGAACAACACGCTCTCGTTCCGCACGAACGGCGCCGATCCGGTGTAGACGGTCAGGCCTGCCGACAGGTGGATGCCGTGCTGCCGCGCGAACTCGCCGAACCGGGTGAGCAGCGCCTGCTCGTCGCGGTCCATGGTCACCACGGCGGACTCCGGCCAGACGACCAGCTTCGCCCCGGCGCCGGCCTCGCGAGCGCTGCGGGCCAGCAGGTCGTCCACGACGTGGCCGAACGCCTCCTGCAGCACGGCCGGGTCGGCCTGGCTCATCGCCTCGACGGACTCGTACGGGGCGATGCCGTCGAGGGTCCGCTGCCAGGCCTGCGGCGCGGGAGCGACGCCCGCGACCCGCACGGTCTCGCCGCCCGGTGCGGCGGCGATCAACCGGATGCCGCCCGCCGCGAGCACGACGGCCAGGACACCGGCGAAGGTGACGACCGCGGTCCGCCACCGGCGCCGGTGCTCCCAGCAGGCCAGCGCCACCGGGGCGAACCACGCGACCAGGAAGCTGACGCCGTAGACGCCGGTGACCGACGCCAGCTGGGCCAGCGGCAGGTTGCCGTGCTGGGTCACGCCGAGCACGCCGACGATGCCGCCGACCGGGGCCGCCGTCGAGACCAGGTACTCGACGGTGACCTTGGCGAGCGGGAACACCAGCGTGGCGGGCAGCGTCCCCAGCCGGGGCGCGGCCAGCCGGTCGGCGAGGAAGGGCAGGCTGCAGCCGAGCCCGAGCGCGGCGGCGATCGGGACGAAGACCGGGCTGGTGAGGTCCGCGTGCCAGAGCCAGACGCCGACGTCCAGCGTCACCACCAGCCACGCCCACAGCCAGGCCACCCACCAGCGGCTTTGCCTGGTGAAGCGCAGCAGGAGGACGTTGCACAGCCAGGCCGCCAAGGCGATGTCCCAGCGGGCGTTGATCGCGAACACCGACAGCACGCAGCCGCCGATCAGGTAGGGGTAACGCACGCCCGCAACGCTAGGAACGATCTTGGGCCCGGTGACTGCGGTGAGCCATCCACCCCGCTGTGGTGATCCACAGCTAGTCCAGGCAGAACTCGTTGCCCTCGATGTCGGCCATGACGATGTGCCCGAACGCCATCGGCGGCGCCGGCTCGTGGCGGTGGATCCGCTTCGCGCCGTGGGTGGTCAGTCGTTCGGCTTCCGCTTCCAGCGCTGCCATCCGCTCGTCGCCCTGGAGGCCGGGGGCCGCGCGCACGTCGAGGTGCACCCGGTTCTTCACCGTCTTGCCCTCCGGCACCTTCTGGAAGAACAGCCGCGGTCCCTTGCCGTCCGGGTCAACCACAGCGGACGCGTCGTTGCGCCGCTCCGGTGGCGCGCCCATCGCCTCCAGCGCCTGTTCCCACGAGTCGAAACCGGCCGGCGGGGCCTGCAGCTCGTAGCCGAGCGCCTCGGCCCAGAACGCGGAGACCGCGGCCGGGTCGGCGCAGTCGAAGGTGACCTGGATTTCGCGTGCCATGTCAGTTCGCCTCCTGGCGGATCCGGGTGTGCAGGTACAGGTCGCGCAGCAGCGACACTTCGGACAGGTGGTGGATCAGCTCGCGGTTGATGTGCAGGACCAGCGCGGCCATCGGCCACTCGGCGTACGGCCCCTCGGCCTCGCCGCACGGGCGCGCGAGGCCCTCCTCGCCGAGCGACTCCACACCCTTCATCCACATCGCGTACTCGGCATCGAGCTGGGCGAGCGCCTCGGCGGCGGTCGGCGCGTACTCGAACGACTGGTAATCGGTGGGGGTGCGGCCGAAGTGGGCGGCGTTGCGCATCGCGAGCACGCCGACGATCACGTGCCCGAGGCGCCAGGCGATCGTCGTGATCGGGGCCGGGTCGGGTTCCGGGAACGCGAAGTCGATGGTCACCGACCCGGCCCCGGCCTGCACCGGCGCGGTGCCGGCGCCACGCGGGCGCACGTTCCAGCTGTCCGGCGCGGGCTCCCAGAAGTACTCGTCGTCGGTGAGGCCGGCGAGGCGGTCACGCAGCTGATGGGTCCAGTGCCAGTCGATCTGGTCGCGGAGCAGTCGGTTGAGGTTCATGGCGACAGCATGCAACCAATAGCGGACAGGTTCCTTCCGCGATCTGTGGAACCATTCCGGCATGAGCGTGGAAGCCACCGTCGAGCGGGTGTTGCGGCTGCTGGCGCTGCTGCAGCGGCGGCCGTCCTGGACCGCCGCCGAACTCGCCGCTGAGCTGGGCGTCACCGACCGGTCGGTGCGCCGTGACGTCGAACGGCTGCGCGCGGTCGGCTACCCGGTGCACGCCACCGCGGGTGTCGGCGGCGGTTACCAGCTCGGCGCGGGCACCCGGCTGCCGCCGCTGCTCCTCGACGACGAAGAGGCCATCGCGACCGCCGTGTCGCTCCGGCTGGCCTCCGGCGGCACGGTCGCCGGGGCAGGTGACGCGGCACTGCGGGCGCTCGCGAAGCTCGACCAGGTCATGCCGCCCCGGCTGCGTGCCGAGGTGCGGGCGGTGCACGGCGCCACCGAGACACTGGTGGCCGGCATCGAGATCGACGCGGAACTGCTGGTCACGCTCGCCCGCGCGTGCCGGGACGCGGTGCGGGTGCGGTTCCGGTACTCCAGCCGGGGCAGCGAGGACCTGGAGCGCACGGTCGAGCCGGTGCGCATGGTCGCCACCAACCGCCGCTGGTACCTGATGGCCTGGGACCTCGACCGCGACGACTGGCGCACCTTCCGGCTGGACCGGATGCGCGAGGTGACGGCGACGACCTGGCGCTTCCGGCCGCGGGAGCACCCCGACCCGGTGGCGTACGTGCAGCGGTCGGTCAGCGCCGCGCCGTACCGCTACCTCGCCAAGGTGCGGCTGCGGGCCAGCGCCGAGGAGGTGCGGGACCTGGTGCCGCCGCAGGTCGGGCGCGTCGAGGAGGACCGGGACGGGTGGTGCCTGCTCGTCGCGGGCGGTGACCAGCTGGACTGGCTGGCCGTGCACGTGGCCCGGCTGGGCTACGAGGCGGAGATCCTCGAACCTCCGCAGCTGCGCGAGGCCGCGGCCCGGCTCGCCGAACGCGTCGCCGCGATGGCCGGGGAGCCTCAGACCCCCGCCGGGCGCTTGCCGGGCGCGGACTGACGCGGCGGGCTCCGCCGGCAGGCCAGGAACCGCCACGCGAACAGGGCGGACGGACCGCCGATGATCGTGACGGGAAAACGGCAGGTCCGGGATCGTGTGTCAGCGCGCGAGTGACAGGGCGCTTTCCAGCAGCCGCTGGATGTGCAGGCCGCGGTGCACGTCGCACGGGTGGGAGGTGGTGCCGGTGTCGACCATCGCGGCGAAGTCGTCCAGCATCGCGGTGTAGGACTGGGCGGCGCCGCCCTCCTTGCGGCCCAGCGTGCGGTAGCCGTGCTCGCCGTAGACCGCGAACTCGACGACCGTCGGCCGCATCGGCAACCGCAACGACAACGTGGCCGAACTCAGCGCGCCACCCGCGTGCTCGAACACCACGTGCCACAGGTCGCTGGGCCCGCGATGCGCCGAGCGCACGCGCTCGATCGTGCCGAGCGCGGCGTCGAGCAGGTCGAAGGCGTGCGGCCCGACGTCGGCCAGCGTGCCGCCGTCCGCCTGCCGCCACGGCGAAGCCGCGTACGCGCCGCCGAGCAGACCGCCGGACAACCACCGCACGCCACCGCCGCTCCAGCCGCCAGCCGCGGCGAGGCCGGCCAGCCAGTCCCGCGTCGCGGTGGCGTAGCGCAGGGTCAGCATCACCAGGCTCGCCACGCCCGCGCCGGCCACGGCGTCGGCCAGCCGCTCGGCGCCCGCGACGTCCGCGGCGATCGGCTTCTCCAGGATGACGTGCTTGCCCGCCTTGGCCGCCTCGACCGCCAGCTCGGCCTGCGTCGACGGCGGCACCGCGAAGGCGACGGCGTCGACCTGGCCGAGCAGGTCGTCCAGGCTGGTGCACACCTCGGCGTCGTACGGCTGCGCCAGCTCCCGGGCCGCCTCCTCGCGGCGCGTGAACACCGCGCTCAACCGGGTCGACGGGTGGTCGGCCAGGCCGGGCGCGTGCACGGTGCGGGCCCATGGACCCGCGCCGACCAGCCCGACGCGCAGCGGTTCGTCCACGATCAGGAGTAGGAGTAGAAGCCGCGGCCGCTCTTCTTGCCCAGCAGCCCGGCGTCGACCATGCGCAGCAGCAGCGGCGGCGGCGAGTAGAGGGGCTCCTTGAACTCCTCGTACATCGACTCCGCGATCGCCTTGATCGTGTCCAGTCCGATCAGGTCGGACAGGCGCAGCGGACCCATCGGGTGCGCGGTGCCCAGCTCCATGCCGCGGTCGATGTCCTCGGCCGAGGCGAAGCCCGACTCGATCATCCGGATCGCCGACAGCAGGTACGGCACGAGCAGCGCGTTCACGATGAACCCGGCGCGGTCCTGCGACCGGATCACGGTCTTGCCGAGCGAGCCGGTGACGTGCTCGTCCGCGCGCTTCACGGTGTCCTCACCGGTCAGCAGCGACGGCACCAGCTCGACCAGCGGCAGCACCGGGACCGGGTTGAAGAAGTGGATGCCGATCACCTGCTGCGGACGGCTCGTCGCCATGCCCAGCTTCATGATCGGGATGGATGAGGTGTTGGAGGCGAACACCGCGTCCGGCCGCTCGACGATCTTGTCGAGCGAGCGGAACACCTCGACCTTCGCCTGCTCCTGCTCGATCACGGCCTCGATCACGAGGTCGCGGTCGGCGAAGGAGGCGATGTCGGTGGTGAAGGTGAGCCGCCCGAGCGCCGCGTCGGCGTCCTCGGCGCTCAGCTTGCCCGCCTTTACCGCGCGTTGCAGCGACTTCTCGATGCGCGCGCGACCGGCGTCGAGCGCCGGCTGGTTCACCTCGGTGATCGTCACGTCCGCACCCGCACGCGCGTGCACCTCGGCGATCCCGGAGCCCATCAAACCGGCTCCGACCACGCCTACTCGCTGGATGTCCGCCATCGCACCTCTCCAGTTCCGGCGCCCGACGACGCATGACACAGCACACGAGGGCGGGTTCCGGTCACGACCGGACCCACCCTCGTGTGCTGGTCAGACGTCAACGACGGTAGTCGTCGTACTCGTCGGCGTACGGGTCGTACGGGTCCTCGTACTTCTCGTCCTCTTCACGAGGATGAGAATTGGAGGACTGTCCTGACAGCTCGCGCTGAAGCGCAGCGAAATCTGTGTCGGGAGTGCTGTACTTGAGCTCTCGCGCCACCTTCGTCTGCTTGGCCTTGGCCCGGCCGCGCCCCATGGCTCGACCCCCTCGCACAGGGAACGGGGCGGCCGGGGGAATCGGCGGCCCCGCATCGTCTCGACAATTGGTTCCTGGTGACACCGTACCCTGTCCGAGGGGTCCAATGCGACGTGGCTTCGTGTGCTTGTCACGACAGTGTCGGGGATTGCGCCGGTCGGTGGTCGCGACCGGGCGGCGACGTGCCACGATTCAACGGTGCTCCGACCGTTCGTGGCCTACCTCCGGGTGTACGAGCCCCTGTCCGCGTTCGGCGACCCTCCCCCCGCGGGGCTGCGCAAAGCCGTCGAACAGGCCCAGCTGAGCCGCGCGGCCGCCGCCGAGCGGGAACAGCTCATGTGGCTGAAGTCACAGACCACGAGTCCCGTCCGTTTGCTGCCGGGCGAGTTGCCCGGCGGGCGCGCGCTGCCGAGTTCCGACGTGCTGGTGCTCGACCCGGCCGAGGTGCCCACCGACACCGGCGCAAAGGTCGGGCCCGGCCCGCTCGTGTGCCCGCTGGAGGTGCGGGCCCGCTCCGCCGCGGCGCTGGTGAGCTTCCTCGGCGACGCGCACCCGTCGCTGCACGCCGCGGTGATCGACTCGACCGGGGTGAGCGAGGAGAAGCTGAAGGCCAGGGCCAGCTCGGCGCTCGGTGATCTGCCGCAGGCCGCCGTGCACGTCCTGTCCACCACCTGGACCGTGCCGCTGCCGTGGTTCGCGCTGGTCGACCCCAAGCACCGCAGGCTGAACCTGGGCTCGGGCCCGGACGACCCGGAGCGCGAGGTCTCCTGGCGCGTGGCGATGGGCGACGCGACCCAGCGGGTGGCCGAGGCGCGGGAGCTGGTGGAGGAGACCCTCGGCGACTCCGGCCCGGCGCGGATCCTGGCGGAGACCGCCCGGTGGCTGACGAACTTCGACCCGGCGTCGGCGGTCGAGCTGGACTACGGCGGGCTGGTGCAGCTGATCGCCGACCCGGTGCTGGAGTCGGACACCAGCGCGGAGGAGGTGCACAGCATCATGGACGCCCTGCGCTCCGGCGACGTCGAGCAGATCGCCGAGCTGTTCACCGACCTGCGTGACTACTGGAGCGAGCTGGCGGCCCGGGAGCACTTCAACTAGGACGACCGCACCGCGGTGACGAACCGGACGTCGTCGGAAGCCAGGCGGCCACGTCGTCGGGCTCGCCGGGCCGCCCCGGCGGCACCCCGGCCCGGTAGGCGACGTCGCCCACGGTGTGCACGGTGATCTGCCGCCGGTCGGCCCCGGCGGGGTCGGTCACGTGGGCGGCGGTGCGGCCACCGGCCTCGGTGATCTCGGCGACCACCTTGCCGGCGCCGTCGTGGTCGCTGCGGGCCACGGCCGCTGGACGCCCCGGTGAACCGGGGCGATCGTCAGGCGTCGTCGGCGCGTTCGGCGGCCAGCAGGTCGTCCACGTTGGCCGAGCCCTTCGCGTAGCGGGCGGCGATCTCGGCGTTCAGCTGGTCCACCACGGCCTGCACCTCGCGACGGCGCTGCGACACCGACGCCTCCTCGCCCCGGTAGTCGTCGAGGGTCGCGGCCAGCTTCTCGTCCGAGAGCGCGCCCACGTCGGTCAGGTCGGCGTTGCCCACCAGCGCCTCGGCCTGGCGCCGGTACTCGCCGGCGCGGGAGGGCTCCAGCTGCTGGTACCGCCCCGAGCCGCGCGCCGGGCGCAGCGCGTTGTCGGACAGGATCGTGGCGAGCTGGTCCACGATGCTCTCACCGCCGGAGCGCCGCCGCTCCTGCTCGGCCCGCACGATGTCGATCCGCGCGTGCAGCAGCCGCCGCAGGTAGGAGAGATCGGTCTCCTCCTGGGCAGCCTCGTCCCGGCGCTCACGCAGCTGCCCGAGCGACAGGTCGGCGAGACCCCGCACGTAGGCGGGGTCCAGGACACGGTCGATGCGACGGCGTCCGCCCGGCCGGACTTCGATCACCGGGACATAGTGCTCCATGCCGGGCCCCGGCGCCAGGGCGGGTGCGTTATCACCCGCGCAGGCGAGCGGCGGCCTCCCGGCCCGGCGCGGCGCCCTCGGCGGGCACCGAATCGGGGTCGACCGCGGCCTGCACGACCCGGTCCTCGTCCCCGGCGAGCAGCTCGGCGTCCACCGGCGCGGACCGCTTGACCAGGGCCAGCGCGATCGGGCCCAGCTCGTGGTGCTGCGCGACGCTGCCGACCCGCCCGACGACCCGGTCGCCGAGTTTCACCGGGTCCCCGGTCTCCGGGTAGATCTCCGGCGAGCCGTCCAGGTGCAGCAGCACCATCCGGCGCGGCGGGCGGCCGACGTTGAACACCTTCGCCACGGTCTCCTGCCCGCGGTAGCAGCCCTTGGCGACGTGCGCGGCGCTGCCGATCCAGTTCACCTCGTGCGGGATCGTCTTCGCGTCGGTGTCCACACCCAGCCGCGGCCGCAGCGACTCGACCCGCAACGCGTCGAACGCCCACGTGCCCGCCGGGCGCGCGCCCGCGTCGGTGATGCGGCGCCACCAGTCGGCCAGCTCGTCGCGCGGCACGGCCAGGTCCACGCTGGACCGTCCGGGGCAGGGCATGCGCCGGGCGAAGCCGCGGCCGACCGGCACGACGGAGTACGGCTCGGCGCCCAGCTCGATGTCCAAAGCGGACAGCACCCGGCCCGCTTCCGGGCCGAGCACGGTGAGGATCGCCAGCTCGTCGCTGACGTCCTTGATCTCCACCTGCGACCAGAACTTCATCGCTTCGAGGTACTCGCGCAGGGTCTGCTTGCCGCCCTTGGGCAGCGCGCTGGTCGCCTCCGGCCCCGGGTCGGTGTCCAGGTACACGGCCTCCCCGACGTGCGCGAGGACCATGTGGGTGTCGACGTGCCCCTGGCTGTCCAGCACCAGCGCCTCGGTGCCGGTGCCCTCGGCCAGCTCGGTGACGTGCTGCGAGATCACCAGGTGCAGCCAGGACAACCGCTCCGGGCCGGTCACCTCCAGCACCTCGCGGTGCGATCGGTCGACGACGGCGACGCTGCGCGCGGCGGTGCGCTGCTCGGCGAACGGGTCGCCCCAGTGCCAGGGCACGCCCTGCTCGGAGTGGTCGTCCGGCGGCGCGATGGCGCCCGGCGCGGCGAGGAGCGGAGAAACGAGCGGCATACCCCGATGTTAGGTGAGTACGGTGACCGCATGCGCGTACTCGCTTTCCTGAACGGGAACCTGGCCGATCCGGACGAACCGCACATCCGGGTCGAAGACCTCGGCCTGATGCGCGGCGACGGCGTCTTCGAAACGGTCCTGGTAGCCGACGGCAAGGCACGCGAGCTGCGCCCGCACCTGGACCGGATGGCGCGGTCGGCGTCCATGCTGGACCTGCCGGAGCCGGACGACGCGGCGTGGCAGCGGGCCGCGCAGGCGGTGATCGACAACTGGGCCGGCGGCCGTGAGTTCGCGCTGAAGCTCGTCTACACCCGCGGCACCGACCCCGAGGGGGAGCCGACGGCCTTCGCGCTCGGGATCGAAATCGACCCGAAGGTGTTGCGCGCCCGCGACGAGGGGGTCGCCGTGGTGACCCTGGAACGCGGCATCGACCCGGGGCTGGCCGAGCGCGCGCCGTGGCTGCTGCTGGGCGCGAAGTCGCTGTCCTACGCGGTCAACATGGCCGCCGTGCGGGAGGCCGCCCGCCGCGGCGCGGACGACGTGATCTTCACCGCCAGCGACTTGAACTCCGTCCTGGAGGGGCCGACGTCGAACGTGATCGTGGCGCGCGGCGGGACGCTCTACACGCCGCCTGCCGGCATCGGCATCCTGCCCGGCACCACGCAGGCGGCGGTGTTCCGCGCCGCCGAGCGGGCGGGCTGGTCGACCAAGATCGAGATGATCCGGACGCCCGACCTGCACACCGCCGACGGGGTGTTCCTCGCGTCGTCGGTGCGGAAGCTGACCCGCGTGCACACCCTGGACCACCAGCCGCTGCGCGACTCCTCGGCGATCCACGCCGAGCTGGCGCAGGCGTACGAAGCCCTCTACGCGTAGGGGCGGAAGCGGATCGTCGTGCCCGGCCGGGCCTGCGCGAGCGCGGGCAGCGCCCGCGGCACGACGACGGCGATCACCGGGTAGCCGCCGGTGGTCGGGTGGTCGGCGAGGAACACCACCGGCAGGCCGTTCGGCGGCACCTGGATCGCGCCGGTGATCACGCCCTCGCTGGGCAGCTCCTCGCCCTCGCGCGCGCCGGTGCGCCGCAGCGCGGGACCGTCCAGGCGCAGGCCGACGCGGTTGGACTCGCTGGTCACGGTCCACGGCACGGACAGCTGGTGGGCGGCGTCGCCGAACCAGTCGTCGCGCGGGCCGAGCACGACCGGGACGACCAGGGCGGGCGGGTTCGGCGGGGCGGTGACGGTGTCCGCGCCGTCCGGGATCCCGGCAGGCGCGCCCAGGGGCACCACGTCACCCGGCTCCAGCGGCGGCGGCCCGATCTCGGACAGCACGTCGCGGGACCGGCTGCCCAGCTCGGGTTCGACGTCGATGCCGCCGGAGACGGCGAGGTAGCAGCGCAGGCCGGTGTCCGGCCGCCCGATGGTCAGGGTCTGCCCGGCGGCGAGGTGGACCGGCACGTGCGAGCCCGCCGGGCGGCCGTCGACGGCGACGGCGACTGGCGGGCCGGTGACCGCGACCGTGCAGGACGCGCGGGCCGTCACGGTGAGCCCGCCGAGCAGCGCCTCGATCCCGGCCGCGCCCTCCGGGTTGCCGACGAGCCGGTTCGCCAGCCGCAGCGCCGGGACGTCGAGGGCGCCGGACGGCGGCACGCCGAGGTGCGCGTGCCCGGGGCGGCCGAGGTCCTGCACGAGCGCGAGCGGACCGGTCGCGACGACCTCCAGCGCGCGGCTCACCCGATCCTCCGGAACCGCACGCGGTCGCCGGGCGCGAGCAGGGCGGGCCGCTCGGCGCGGCTGTCGAACAGGACGGCGTCGGTGTGCCCGAGCAGGCGCCACCCGCCGGGCGACGAGCGCGGGTAGACGCCGGTGAACTCGCCCGCGATGGCGACCGACCCGGCCGGGACGCGCGTGCGTGGAGTGTCCAAACGCGACTGGCGGAGCGGTTCGGGCAGCCCGGTGAGGTAGCCGAAGCCGGGGGCGAACCCGGTGAACGCGACGGTGTAGGTGGCGCCGGTGTGCAGTTCGACGACCTCGGCGGCGGTGATGCCCGCGGTGCGCGCGACCAGGTCGAGGTCCTCGCCGTCGTAGCGGACGTCGATGGTGATCTCCCGCGGCTCGCCGCCGTCCCCGCCGTCCAGGTCGGCCGATTCCACGAGCCTGCGGGCCTGCTCCAGCGCGCGTGTGCCCGGCCGGGCAGCGATCAGCACGGTGCGCGCCCCCGGCACGACCTCGACCAGATCGGGCAGTCCCGCGGCGACCACGGCGGCGCGGACGGCGCTCATCTCGGCGAGCGACTCGCACTCGACGAGCGCGGCGTCCGGGCCGTAGCGCAGCCAGCGCACGAGGTCAGCCGACCACGCGCTTCAGGTAGAGGGACACGTGCGGCTGCATGGGCTCGCCGACCATCGCGCGCTCCTCGACGTAACCGAGGTCGCCGTTGTTGACCAGGCCGTAGAGCCGCTGCGCGCCGGTGACCTCCTTGGCCGTGGAGGTGCGCACGACCGCGTCGGTGCCCAGCTCCCAGGACGTCTGGGTGCGCGGCTTGCCGTAGAAGACCTCGATGATGCCGGTGTTGTGGGCCAGCAGCAGTTCGATCGTGTCGTCGGCCTGCGGGCGCCACCAGCCGACCTCGCGGGCGGCGGCGCGGACCACGTTGCCGTCGTCGTCGAGCAGCCAGGACCGGGCCTCGTGGTAGAGGAACGGGCGGCCGTCGTGCGCGATGGTGAGCTGCTGCGCGATCCGCCGCGGACCCTCGATGGTCGGGTAGTTGACCTCGCCCTCCCCGCGCCACACGCCGACGAGCGGCAGCAGCGCCAGGCAGGCGTCGTTCAGGTTCGCGCCCTCACGCAGGTTCGCGGTGTCCACCGGGATCGGCAGGTCGTCGAACTGCGGCAGGTTGCGCCCGCGCGTCGACTCGGCCCGTTCGGCGGCGGCTGCGACGGCGTCATCGCCGGATGTCATCGGTCAGCGCTGGTCGGCGTACAGCCGGTAGACGACGTACACGGTGAACCAGAGGATCGCGATGCCGGCGAGCACCAGCAGCGTCGTAAACAGGATCTCCACGTCCAGCAGGATAGCCGCCGGCAGGGGGTTCGCTCGCCCCGCACCCGCGTGGCGAGCACCACGCCGGCGCCGGGTTCGTCCGGGTACGACGACGGCCACCCCCGCGGCGTGCGCGGGGGTGGCCGTCGAGGCTGGAATCAGCCGACCGAGATCGCGACCTGGTGCAGGCCGGGGCCCTCGGCGGTCACCGAGGCTTCGCCGTTGCCCGAACGGTGCAGGGCACGCACCGTCCAGGCGCCGGGCGCGGCGTAGAACCGGAAGTCGCCCTCCGGGGAAGCCTGGACCTCGCCGGCGAAGTCGCCGTCACCGTTCAGCAGGCGCACGTAGGCGCCGCCGACCGGGCCGTCGCCGCCGACGACCTTGCCGGCCACCACGACCTGACCGTTGGTGTCGATGTCCGCGGGCGTCGCCGTCTGGACCGGCGCGCCGCAACCGTCAGCACTCATCGTCACTTCCCCGTTCCGGTTTCGATCGGCACGCCGACCAGCGAGCCGTACTCGGTCCACGAACCGTCGTAGTTCTTCACGTCCTCGAGCCCGATCAGCTCGTGCAGCGCGAACCAGGTGTGGCTGGAGCGCTCACCGATGCGGCAGTAGGCGATGGTCGCCTTGGACGTGTCCAGCCCCGCCTCGTTGTAGAGCTCCTTGAGCTCCTCGGCGGTCTTGAAGGTGCCGTCCTCGTTCGCGGTCTTGGCCCACGGCACGTTCAGCGCCGTCGGGATGTGGCCGCCGCGCTGCGCCGACTCCTGCGGCAGGTGCGCCGGGGCCAGCAGCTTGCCGGAGAACTCGTCGGGCGAGCGGACGTCGACCAGGTTCTTGGTGCCGATCGCGTCGACGACCTCGTCGCGGAAGGCGCGGATCGAGGTGTCCGGCTCCTTGGCGACGTAGTTGGTGCGCTCGCGCTTGACCTCGTCGGAGGTCAGCTCGCGGCCGTCCAGCTCCCACTTCTTGCGGCCGCCGTCGAGCAGCTTGACCTTGTCGTGGCCGTACAGCTTGAAGTACCAGTACGCGTAGGCGGCGAACCAGTTGTTGTTGCCGCCGTACAGGACGACCAGGTCGTCGTTGGAGATGCCCTTCTCCGACAGGAGGGCCTCGAAGCCCGCCTTGTCGACGAAGTCGCGGCGGACCGGGTCCTGCAGCTCGGTCTTCCAGTCGATCTTGACCGCGCCGCGGATGTGGCCGCCGTCGTAGGCGGTGGTGTCCTCGTCCACCTCGGCGAAGACCACGCCGGGGGTGTTCAGGTTCTCCTCGGCCCACTGCGTGGTGACCAGGACGTCTTCACGGCTCATGAGAGCACTACTCGCTTTCTTCTTCTCGTGGGTGGACTGTCAGGAAGCCTGGCTCGGCGCCACGCGCCGGATCAGGAGGTACATCTCGCAGCCGAGGCAGAAGTTGAAGGCCGCGTTGAGGAACGCCGCGAACAGCGCGAACGCCGTCGCGACGATGCCGAGCGCGGTGACCCCGGTGGCGTAGCCGACGGTGCCGACCAGCGCGAACACGAACCCGACCGCCTGGGCGAACCGCAGCGGCGCCGCGTCCTCCCGCTCGGACGTCGGCGCGAGCCGGGGCGCCACGAGGTAGCGGTAGAGCAGCGAGTACGGGGCCGGCTTGAGCCCGATGAACGCGCCGATCGCGAACACGACCGTCTGGACGGCCAGCAACGGCCACCAGCCCGTGATCAGGACCACCGCGAGCACGACGGTCGTGATGACGGCCGCGAAGCGCGGTCCACGGGGGTCTACGGCTGGGCCTGCTGACATGTCACCTCCCTGGCGGGGCGCGCGTGAGCGCGCGTCGGAATGGGTTTTTCCGGCGGGGGGAGAAGCGGGTACGGCTGAGGCGGACCCGCTAGGGCAGACACAGGCTGCTGCGCACGCGGCAGAAGTCGACCGCGCGACGTTGCGTCAGCAGAGTGAGGGGCAGCCTGCACACGAGCGTCAGGCTACCCGGACGTCCCTGAAAGTGGGAGTGGCGTCCACCCAGTGAGAGCATTCCCACGATCCAAGAAAGAAATTCGGCCCAGGTCAGCGGTGTGTGACTGGGTCACGCGCGCCGGGAGGGGCGGTGTGGGGGCCGGGAGCAGCGTGGTCGGCGGCTTGTCGCTCCGTCGCGCGGGCCGGAAGGTGCGGCGCGAGGGTCACCAACAGCCCGACCAGCGGCGAGTCAATCCGCCACACGCGCCGGGAGGTGCGGCGCGAGGACACCCTCAACGCAGCCAGCGGCATGTCTCTCAGCCACCCGCGCCGGACGGCGTGGCACGTGGGCGTTCTCAGCGCAGGCCAGTGGCGTGTCCGTCCGTTACCGCGCTGCGAGGTGCGGCGCGAGGGTCACCAACAGCCCGACCAGCGGCGTGTGGCTCCGCGACGCGGGCCGGAAGGTACAGCACCAGGGCCACCAGCAGCGCGGCCAGCGGCAAGTCAATCCGCCACACGCGCCGGAAGGCGCGGCGCGAGGACACTCTCAACGCAGCCAGCGATACGTCTCTCCGCCACCCGCGCCGGGAGATGCGGCGCGAGGCGCCGCCCACAGCCCGCTCAGCGGCAATCACTCCGCCACCCGCGCCGGAAGGCGCGGCACGTGGGCGTTCTCAGCGCAGCCGGCGGCGTGTCAGCCGATCACACCCGCCGGAATGCGCGAGGGCCCACTCAGCCCAGCTGAGCGGCGTGTCAGTCCGTCACCCGCGCCGGGAGGTGCGGCGCGAGGGCCTCCAGCAGCGCGGGCGCCTTCGGCACGCCGCCGACTCGCAGCAGCTCGGTGCCGTCGGAGTCGTAGGCGATCGTGGTCGGCGTGCGCAGCACACCCAGCGCCTGCGCGACCTCCGGCTGGTTCGTCACGTCCAGCTCGACGTGGTTCAGGCCGTCGGTGCGCTCGGCCAGCGGGCCGAGCAGGGCGCGGGTGTGCCGGCACGGGGTGCAGAACGTGGTGGAGATCTGCACCAAGGTGACGCGGGCGCCGGTGTCGAGCACCGCCGCGACCGGCTCGGGCAGCCCGGCCGCGGGCGCCCGGCGAGCCGCCCGGACGCGACCGTTGCGCGCCTTGAGCAGTCCGCCGGCGACCGCCGCGACCACCAGCGTGCCGAGCACGACCCACACGCCCGTCATCCGCGCCTCACCCTCCGGTAGAGCTGGTCGCCCCGCTGAACGTCACGTTCTTGGCCTCGCCCTTGATGGTGACCGAACCGCTGTTCACCTGTACCGCCGTCGGGGTGACCTCGAACGGGAGGTTGCCGGTGTCGATCGTGGCCTTGAAGTTCGGCAGCAGGGCCTGCTGCACAGCTTCGGGAACAACGGTCGTCTCCTTGTCATTCCCGTACTGCAGCCGCTTTGGCACGATGTCGATCACCGTGCCGTGCAGTTCGATCATGGCGAAGCAGAAGATCTCCAGCTGCTGGCCCGCGATCTGCACGTACCCGGAGATGCGGATGCCGGCCCTAGACTTGTCCTGCTCCTCCTCCGTCGTGCCGTCCTGGCCCTGCTGGTCGCCGCCGGAGCCGCTGTCCGTGCCGCTCTCGGCGTCCTGGCCGGTCTCCACGTACTCGATGCTCGACGGCTCGATCCGCAGGTCGTCGACCTTGGTCAGCGGGTCCACCTTGTTGATGTCGCTGGCCTTGATCGTGACCTGGGCCTCCAGGCGTCCGATGTCGATCGCGTCGGTGTTGCCGTTCACCAGGTCCGACAGCGGCGCGGTGACGTCGTAGAGGTCGGCCGTCACACCGACGTCCTGCAGGTCCTTGATCGGCACCCCGGACGCGGACAGTGAGATGTGCCCGTAGTCGCCGCCGATCGCCTGCGTGGTGAACGGGAAACCGTGGATCGTCACGGACGGGTCGTCGCTCAGCTTCAGCTGCTCGCGGGCCTTCTGCGACACCGTGTGCTCGGCGTACGCGGTGAGCCCGAAATCGGCCCCGACCAGGAGCGCGAGCAGCACGACGAGACTGATGACGATGCGGCGGGCTCGGCGTCCACGGCGGCGCGATCCCGCTGGTGGCACGGCTCGGTCCTGGGTCGCAGGTCTGCTCACTCTTCGTGTCCGATCTGTCTCGTGTCCGGCTTCTGGACAGCCCGAGGCTATGGGTCACCAGTGTGACGTCAGTGTGACGGTGGCTGCAGAGCAGGTGGTTTCCGCCTGTTCACCCGCTAGTCTTGTCCGCTAAGACCAGGGGCGCTCAAGGCTACGGACTAGCAAGAAGGCGGTGTGGCGATGAGCCTGGACCTGCTCGTACTCACTTCCGAGGCGGAAGCCACCGCAGTCCTCCCAGCTCTCGACCTGCTGCCGCACACGGTACGCGTCCGGGCGCCGGAGGTCACCGCGCTGCTCGACGCCGGCCACCGGGACGTCATCCTGCTGGACGCGCGCACCGATCTCGCGTCGGCCAAGAGCCTCTGCCGCCTGCTGAAGGGCACCGGCGAGGACGAGGGCAGCACGCCGATCATCGCGGTCATCGGCGAGGGCGGCCTCGTCGCGGTCAGCGCCGAGTGGCGCACCGACGACATCCTGCTCCCCACCGCCGGCCCGGCCGAGGTCGACGCCCGGCTGCGGCTGGCGACCACCCGCGACGGCGGCGCCACCCAGGTGGACACCGAGCTGCGGGTCGGCGACCTGGTGATCGACGAGGCGACGTACACCGCGCGGCTGCGCCGCCGCACCCTCGAACTCACCTACAAGGAGTTCGAGCTGCTCAAGTACCTCGCGCAGCACGCGGGCCGGGTGTTCACCCGCGCCCAGCTCCTGCAGGAGGTCTGGGGCTACGACTTCTTCGGTGGCACCCGAACCGTCGACGTGCACGTCCGGCGCCTGCGCGCCAAGCTCGGCCCCGAGCACGAGCAGATGATCGGCACCGTGCGCAACGTCGGCTACAAGTTCGAGCGCCCCGCCAAGGCGGGCGCCAAGCCCGGCGTGACTTCGCTCAACTTCGAGCCCGGCGAGCTGTCCACGGAGTTCTCCACCCCCTGATCAGGGATAGCGTGAATCCGTGCTGACTGTGGTGTGGGTCGACGAACTGGACGAGACGACCACCCGCGAGGTGCGTGAGCTGCTGCTCGCCGCCCGCGAGGTGGACGGGCGACCGGACATCTCGCCCGGCGAGCCGTTGCCGGGCGAGTTCGCGTCCGGGCCGCACCTGCTGGCCCGCGCCGACGGCGTGCTCGCCGGCTACGCGCACCTGGACACCTCCGGTGACGCGTTCGGCCGCCAGGTGGCCGAGCTGATCGTGCGGCCGGACCACCGGCGCCAGGGTGTGGGCACCGAGGTGCTGTCCGCGCTCGTCGACCGCGCGGGCGACGCTCCGCTGCGCATCTGGGCGCACGGCGACCACCCCGGCGCCGCCGCCCTCGCCGAACGAGCGGGCTTCTCGCGGGCCCGCGAACTGCTGGTCATGCACACCCCGGTCGACCCGGACTGGCCCGAGCCCCGGCTGCCCGAAGGCGTCTCGCTGCGCACCTTCGTGCCCAGCCGGGACGAGCAGGCCGTCATCGAGGTCAACGCCCGCGCCTTCGACTGGCACCCCGAGCAGGGCAGGCTCACGGTCGACGACCTGCGCGCCGAGGAGTCGGCGGACTGGTTCGACGCGGACGGGTTCTTCCTCGCCGAGGACAGCACGGGCAAGCTGCTCGGCTTCCACTGGACGAAGGTGCACCCGGCCAACCCGCGCCGGTTCGGCGGCCGGGAGACCGGCGAGGTGTACGTCGTCGGCGTCGACCCGGGCGCGCAGGGCGGCGGGCTGGGCAAGGCCCTGACGCTGGCCGGCCTGCGGTACCTCCGGGACCGCGGCCTGCCCCAGGTGATCTTGTACGTGGAAGGCGACAACGCGCCCGCGATCGCCGTTTATTCGCGACTCGGCTTCGCCCGCCACGAGGTCGACGTCCAGTACGAACGGTGATCACCGTTCCGTTACGTTAACCCTCCGCCAATGGTTCATCACGGATCGCGAACCTGCAGGTCACGGCCCGGACACGGCACCCGGTCGGGTGAAGTAGTCCCGCTCACATTGGCGGCCTTGTTCACTTTGCGTTCACCTGTACAGAGGGGCGCGTCCACCCGTGCTGCCTAATGTCCGGTTGCGACGAATGGCTATCACTAGCTGGAGGACATGAAGTGAAGATCATGCGGCCGATGGGTGCTCTCGGCATCGCGGCGAGCGCTGCCCTCGTGCTCGCGGCCTGTGGCACCGACCCGGCGTCGACGGGCAACACCCAGCTCTCGGGTGCGGCGACCGCGCCGACCGCGACCGCGAACGTCGAGTGCGGTGGCAAGTCGCCGCTCACCGGCGAGGGTTCGACGGCCCAGAAGACCGCGGTGGACATCTTCGCCCAGCAGTACACCAAGGCTTGCGCCGGCCAGATCGTGAACTACAACGCGACCGGCTCCGGCTCGGGCGTCAAGCAGTTCACCGCGAAGCAGGTCGACTTCGGCGGCTCGGACTCGCCGCTGAAGACCGGCGACGAGCAGACCAAGGCCAACGAGCGCTGCGCCGGCGGCGAGGCCTGGAACCTGCCGCTGGTCGTCGGCCCGGTGGCCATCGCCTACAAGCTGGACGGCGTCTCCTCGCTCACGCTGAACGGCGAGGTCACGGCCAAGATCTTCAACGGCCAGATCACCAAGTGGAACGACCCGGCGATCGCCGCCCTCAACGCGGGCGTCAACCTGCCGGACAAGCCGATCCAGGTGTTCTCGCGGTCGGACGAGTCGGGCACCACCGACAACTTCCAGACCTACCTCGAGGCCGCCTCGAAGGGCGCCTGGACGCAGGGCACCGGCAAGGCCTTCAAGGGCGGCGTCGGCAACGGCGCCCAGGGCTCCAACGGTGTCGCCTCCGGCATCCGCGCCGCCGACGGCGCCATCGGCTACATCGAGTCGTCCTACGTCAAGGACGGCCTGAGCGCCGCCAAGCTGGACAGCGGCTCCGGCGCCGTCGAGCTGACCCCGGAGAACGTGGCCAAGGCGCTCGACGCCGCGACCTTCCGCACCCCGGGCAGCAACGACCTGGCCATGGACCTCAAGGCCATCTACGCCAGCAACACCCCGGGCGCGTACCCGCTGCTGCTGACCACCTACGAGATCGTCTGCTCGAAGGGCTACGACGCCGACACCGCCAAGGCGATGAAGGCGTTCCTGACCGTGGCTGCCACCACCGCCCAGCAGCCGATCGCCGAGAAGGGTTTCGTGCCGCTCCCGCAGTCCCTGCAGGACAAGGTGCTGACCTCGATCAACGCGATCTCCTGACGATCGACTGCCACCCCAGAACGGGTTGCACTGAGTAACTGATGAGCGAGTCACTCGCGAGGCGGACGCCCACCGGCGACACCGGTGGGCGTCCGCTTGCGTCTAGACCACTCCCGGAGGCCCCCGATTACGGCGCAACCACCGGCCACTGAGCGAACTCCCTCACTGGCCTCACCGAACAAGACCGCGAAGGTGCGGCCGGGTGACCGCATCTTCAAGAACCTGAGCACCGGCGCGGGCATCTTCGTCGTCGCACTCATCGCGCTGATCGGGATCTTCCTGCTGGTGCAGGCGATTCCGGCACTGAGCGCGAACGAGATCAACTTCCTCACCTCCCGCATCTGGGAGACCGGCGACCCCACCCACCTGCGGTTCGGCATCCTGGACCTGCTGCTGGTCACGATCTACACCTCGCTGGTGGCCCTGATCATCGCGATGCCGATCTCGCTGGGCATCGCGTTGTTCCTGACCCAGTACGCCCCGCGCCGGCTGGCGCGTCCGTTCGCCTACGTCGTCGACCTGCTCGCCGCGGTGCCCTCGATCATCTTCGGTCTGTGGGGCATCCTCGTGCTGGCGCCGAAGATGGCGCCGGTGTCGCAGTGGCTGAACGAGACCCTGGGCTTCATCCCGATCTTCGGCACCGGCAACGTGTTCCCGAACTACTCGGGCACGATCTTCACGGCGGGCGTGGTGCTCGCGGTGATGCTGCTGCCGATCATCACCTCGCTGTCCCGCGAGGTGTTCGAGCGCACGCCGACCGCCCACATCGAGGGCGCGCTCGCGCTCGGCGCCACCCGCTGGGAGGTCATCCGGACGACGGTGCTGCCGTTCGGGAAGGCCGGCTACGTCGGCGCGTCGATGCTCGGCCTCGGCCGCGCCCTCGGTGAGACGATCGCGCTGGCCGTCATCCTGTACATCCCCCGCGGGCACTTCTTCGACTGGAGCGTGTTCGACGGTGGCGCGACGTTCGCGTCGCAGATCGCCGCGAACTACGCGGAGTTCAACAACCCCACGTCGGCCGGCGCCTACATCGCGGCCGGTCTGGTGCTGTTCGTCCTGACCTTCGCGGTGAACTTCGCGGCCCGGACGATCATCGGCGAGCGGAAGGCGGACTGATGACCTCGACACTGTCCGAGACCGAACAGCTGGCGTCGCCGCCGGCGTTCCAGCAGGTCAGCACGGGCCGCAAGGCCAAGAACGCGCTCGCCACGGTGCTGGTGTGGCTGTCGTTCCTGATCGCCGTCGCCCCGCTGGTGTGGGTGCTCTACACGGTGATCGCGAACGGCATCAAGCGCATCCCGTACAGCAACTGGTGGGCCCAGGACTTCGGCTCGGTGCTGTCCGACGAGGTCGGCGGTGGTGTCCTGCACGCCATCATCGGCACGCTCGAACAGGGCCTGATGTGCGCGGTCATCTCGGTGCCGCTCGGCCTGCTGGTCTCCATCTACCTGGTGGAGTACGGGCGGGACAGCAGGCTGGCCAAGGTCACCACGTTCATGGTGGACATCCTCTCCGGTGTCCCCTCGATCGTGGCGGCGCTGTTCATCTACGCGCTGTGGATCACCACGTTCGGCCTGCCGCGCAGCGGGTTCGCCGTGTCGCTGGCCCTGGTGCTGCTGATGATCCCGGTCGTCGTGCGCTCCGCCGAGGAGATGCTGCGGATCGTGCCGGACGACCTGCGCGAGGCCTCCTACGCGCTGGGTGTGCCGAAGTGGAAGACGATCATGAAGATCGTCCTGCCGACGGCCCTGTCCGGCATCATCAGCGGTGTCATGATGGCGCTGGCCCGCGTCATGGGCGAGACCGCGCCGCTGCTGGTGCTCGTCGGTTACTCCGCCTACGTCAACTGGGACCTGTTCGGTGACAACCAGGCGTCGTTGCCGCTGCTGATGAACACCGAGCGGGCCACGAACTCCATGGAACCGGGTAGCGTCGGATTCGACCGGATCTGGGGCGCCGCGCTGACCCTCGTCATCATCATCGCCCTCATCAACCTGATCGCCACGGTGGTCTCCCGCCTGGTCGCCCCGAAGAAGAAGTGAGCGTTCCGCTATGGCCAAGCGAATCGACGTCAAGGACCTCGACATCTACTACGGCAAGTTCCACGCCGTCGACAGCGTCACGCTGTCCGTGCCGCCGCGGAACGTCACGGCCTTCATCGGCCCGTCGGGCTGCGGCAAGTCGACCGTGCTGCGCACGCTGAACCGGATGCACGAGGTCATCCCGGGCGCGCGGGTCGACGGTGAGGTCCTGCTCGACGGCGAGGACATCTACGCGTCCTCGGTCGACCCGGTGCAGGTCCGCCGCACGATCGGCATGGTGTTCCAGCGGCCCAACCCGTTCCCGACGATGTCCATCCGGGACAACGTGGTGGCCGGGCTGAAGCTGGCGGGCACGAAGAACAAGAAGAAGCTCGACGAGATCGCCGAGCGGGCGCTGCGTGGCGCGAACCTGTGGAACGAGGTCAAGGACCGGCTCAACAAGCCGGGCGGCAGCCTCTCCGGTGGTCAGCAGCAGCGGCTCTGCATCGCGCGGGCCATCGCCGTGCGCCCGGACGTCCTGCTGATGGACGAGCCGTGCTCGGCGCTGGACCCGATCTCGACGCTCGCGATCGAGGACCTGATCGCCGAGCTGAAGAAGGACTACACCATCGTGATCGTCACGCACAACATGCAGCAGGCGGCGCGGGTGTCGGACCAGACGGCGTTCTTCAACCTGGCCGGCGTCGGCCAGCCGGGACGGCTCGTCGAGATCAACGACACGGAGAAGATCTTCTCCAACCCGAACGAGAAGGCGACCGAGGACTACATCTCGGGCCGGTTCGGCTGATCGTCCTTCCCCGGCGACCCCCTCGGCCCCGCGCCGAGGGGGTCGCTCGGTTTCAGAGCACCAGCAGGGTCTTGCCCACGGTGGTGCGGTTCTCGACCGCGGCGTGCGCGTCGGCGGCCCGTTCCAGCGGGAACGTCTGCCCGATGACCGGCCGGACGAGCCCCGCGGCCGCGCGGGACATCATCTGCCCCGCCCACCGCGCCACGTTCGGCGGGAACTCGAAGAGCTGCTCGATGCCGATCACGGTCACGCCCCGCTCCCGCGCGTCGTCCGGATCGACGGACGTGGGCTCGCCGCTCGCGGCACCGTGCACGGAGAACCGGCCGCCGCGGCGCGTGACCTCGAACGCGGCCTGCCCGATCGCACCGCCGACGCCGTCGAACACCAGGTCGGCACCCGCGCCGCCGGTCGCGTCGAGCACCTCCTTGGCCCAACCCGGTCGCGTGTAGTCGACCACGACGTCCGCGCCGAGCTCCCGGACCAGTTCGAGCTTCCGGGAGCCGCCGGCGGCGCCGACGACCCTGGCGCCCGCGGCGCGGGCGAGTTGCACCAGCAGGCTGCCCACCCCGCCGGCCGCGGCTTCGACCAGCACCCACTCGCCCGCGGCGATCCCGGCGTTCTCGACCAGGCCCAGCGCCGTGCTGCCGTCGCTGTGGAGCGCGGTGGCCTCCGGCAGCCCCAGGTCGTCGGGCACCGGGAACAGGTCGGCCACCGCCGCGACGGCCCGCTCGGCGAAGCCGCCGGCCTCGCCCGTGCCTGCCACGACCCGGCGGCCCAGCCAGGCCGGGTCGACCTGGTCGCCGACCGCGTGCACCCGACCGGCGACCAGGCTGCCGGGCACGTACGGCAACCGCGGCCGCTCGTGCCAGCGGTCGGTGCCGCGGCGGATCTGGGTCTCGACGAACGACAGGCCCGCGACCGCCACCTCGACCACGACCTGGCCCGTTCCCGGCACCGGGTCCGGCGCCTCCCCGGGAACCAGCACTTCGGGACCACCGAAACCGACCACCTGGACCACGCGCACCGCTGGCTCCCTCTTCGCTCACCGACTCGGTGATCACGAGCCTGCAACCTCCACGTTGGTGGAGGTCAAGCGGGCAGTGAGGCGAATCCGGTGGGAACTGTCGGTGGGTGCCGCTAGCGTCGGGGACGTGGTTCAGGTTTACGTGGACGGTGTCGGCGGGCGGCTGCCGAAGCCCCGGGCGGTCGCGGCTGCCGGGCGGGCGCTCGGCGCCATCCCGCCGCCGCTGCAGGTGCTGATCGGGATCGTCAGCGTGCAGGTGGGCGCGTCGCTCGCCAAGCAGCTGTTCGCGGTCGCCGGGCCTGCCGGGACGGTCGCGCTGCGGTTGTTCTTCGCCGCGGTGGTGCTGCTGCTCGTGTGGCGCCCGGTGCTGCGCATGGGCCGGCGGGCGCTGCCGGTGGTCCTCGCCTACGGCGTGGTGCTGGGCACCATGAACCTGACCTTCTACCAGGCGCTGGCGCGCATCCCGCAGGGCATCGCGGTCACCATCGAGTTCCTCGGGCCGCTCGCGGTCGCCCTGGCCGGGTCCCGGCGCTGGCTCGACGTGCTGTGGGCGCTGCTGGCGGCGGGCGGCGTCGTGCTGCTCGCCGAGACGCGGGGCGACCTGTCGATGCTCGGCATCGTGTTCGCGCTCATCGCGGGCGCGTGCTGGGGGCTCTACATCCTGCTCAGCGCGTCACTGGGCAAGCGCACCGAGGAGGGCAAGGGGCTCGCGCTCGGCATGGCCGTGGCCGCGGTCGCGGCGATGCCTGCCGGTGTGGTCGAGAGCGGCACGAACCTGCTGTCGCCGTGGGTGCTGCTGATCGGGCTCGCGGTGGCGCTGCTGTCGTCGGTCGTCCCGTACTCGCTCGAACTGGAGGCGCTGCGCAAGATCCCGCCGCGCGTGTTCGGCATCCTGATGAGCCTCGAACCGGCCGTCGCGGCGCTGTCCGGGCTGCTGGTGCTCGGGGAGGCGCTGCACCCGCTGCAGTGGCTGGCGATCTGCTGCGTCGTCGCGGCCTCGATCGGGGCGACCCGCTCGGTGCGGGATGCGCCCTGATCGACCTCGGTAGGCTGGTCGCATGACCGTGCTCGACGAAGTCGGCCACTCAGCTGCGCTGCTTCGAGCGCTCCAGCGGGAACTCATGGTCTACAAGTTCGGCATCGACGAGCTGATGACCAAGCTGCGGATCCTGTCCGAGGAGTTCGACTTCGCCAACCAGCACGACCCGATCGAGCACCTGGCGAGCCGCGTCAAGTCGCCGGAGGCGATCCTCGACAAGCTGGCCCGCAAGGGCCTGGAGCCGAGCATCGAGGCGATCCGCGAGCACATCGAGGACATCGCCGGGATCCGCGTGGTGTGCCCGTTCGTGCCGGACGTCTACCTGGTCGCCGAGATGCTGGGCCGCCAGGACGACGTCGAGGTCGTGCGGACCAAGGACTACATCGCCGAGCCGAAGCCGAACGGGTACCGCAGCCTGCACCTGATCGTGCGGATCCCGGTGTTCCTGTCCGACCGGGTCGAACGGGTCAAGGTGGAGATCCAGATGCGCACGGTCGGCATGGACTTCTGGGCCGCGGTCGAGCACAAGCTGTTCTACAAGTACGCCGGCACCGCGCCGGCCGACTTCGCCGACGAGCTGCGCGCGGCCGCGGAAACCGCGGCCGACCTGGACGCGCGGATGACCGCCCTGCACCAGCGGCTGCAGGGCGGCCCGTCCTAGTTCGTCAGAGGTCCTCGTCGTGGGCGTAGCCGGGCATCTTGCCGGTCGCCACGAACACCATCCGCTTGCCGACGGACACCGCGTGGTCGGCGAACCGCTCGTAGAACCGGCCGAGCAGCGTGATGTCGACGGCGGCCGCGACCCCGTGCTCCCAGTCCTTGTCCATGATCACCGTGAACAGGTGGCGGTGGATCTCGTCGACGCGGTCGTCCTCTTCCTCGAGGGCGCGGGCCGCCTCGACGTCCCGGCTCTTGATGACGTCGGCGACCTTCTCCGCCAGCCGGACGTCCAGCTCGCCCATCTCGGCAAAGTAGTTCCGGACCGGCTCGGGCAGGGTGGCCTGCGGGTGGCGGCGGCGGGCCGCCTTGGCGACGTGCAGGGCGAGGTCGCCCATCCGCTCCAGGCTCTCCGCGGCGTGGATCACGGCCAGCACGGTGCGCAGGTCGGTCGCGACCGGCGCCTGCAGCGCCAGGAGCGCGTACGCCTTCTCCTCGTTCTCGGCACGAGCGTCGTCGATCTTCTGGTCGTCGCCGATCACCTGCTCGGCCAGGGACAGGTCCGCTTCGAGCAGTGCCTGGGTCGCCTTCTTCATGGCCGCGGCGGCCTGGAGCGACATGTCCGCCAGGTTCGCGGCCAGGTCTTCGAGTTCGACGTGGTAAGCCTCGCGCATGGCCACACTCTACGACCCGTTCGGGGCAATCGCCGCATCGCGAAGTGAACCCGGAATGAACCGGCGCTAACGAGTTGTCACGAGTCCGACGAGGTCGAACTCGACGACTTCGACGACTTCGACGAGCTGGGCGGCGGGGTCTGCGTCGCGCTCGCGGCCGCCTTCGCCGCCTCGTACTCGGGGGTGCCGGGCAGCGGGGTGTTGTCGATCATGGCCTGGAACAGCTCCTTGGACTTGGTCTCCAGGAGCACTTCGTTGCCGCGGGTGTTCGGCTCGCCGACGGTCGGGACGGTGAGGAACTTCAGCTTGCTGGTGTCCAGGCCCTTCATCGACTGGGCCAGCGTGAGCATCTGGTCGACGCCGATGTTGTCGCCGAAGGTGGCGCGGGCGAACGCGGTCACGAAGTTCGTGAGCTGCGTCGGGTCGGTGATGACGCCCTGCGACATCGCCTTCTGCAGCAGCGCGGTGAGGAACTGCTGCTGCCGCTTGATGCGGCCGTAGTCCGAGGTGGGGTCGCCGACCACGTGGCGGGCGCGGACGAAGCTGAGCGCCTGGTCGCCGGAGATCGTCACGTCGCCGGTCTCGGCGATCACCATCCCGAGGGTGGTGTCCCGGATCGGGCTGTCGACGTGCACGGTCACGCCGTGCACCGCGTCGACCATCTCCTTGAAGCCGCCGAAGTCGATGCCGACGAAGTGGTTGACGCGCAGCCCGGTGAGCTGCTGGACCCACTTGGTGAGGCACTTGGGGCCGCCGACCGCGTAGGCGGTGTTCAGCTTGACCTTGGTGGCCGCGGCGACGATCTCGCTGGAGTAGGTGCCCGCGGCCGCGTCGTAGCGTTCGCAGGCGGGCCGGGAGATCTCCAGGTCGCGGGGGAAGGACACGATCACCGCGCGCTTCCGGTCGGCCGGGACGTGCGCCAGCATGATCGTGTCCGAGCGGGCGCCGCCGACGGTGTCCGCGTCGCCGACGTTCTCCTCGGCGGTGGCGCCGGCGCGGGTGTCGGAGCCGACGATGAGGAAGTTCTCGTCACCGGTCTGGCCTGCCGCGTTCTGGATGTCCGAGGAGTTCTCGTCGAGGGCGGCGATCTCGGTGAACTTGCTGTTGAACCAGGTCTTGGTGCCCCACAGCGCGCCGGTGGCGAGGAAGATCAGCCCGGCCAGCACCGCGCAGGCGATGCGGGTGATGCGGATCGACCGGTCGCTGCGGCGTTGTTTCTTTTCCTGCAGGCGGGTCTGCGGCGCGGCCTTCTCGTCGTCCCCGTCGGACTTCACCGGCGCGACGACGCGCTGCAGCCGGGTGCGGGTCTGCTCGATGAGCGCGACCGGGCGCGCGATGAAGCGCTCGCGGCGCTCCTGGCGCTTGGCCTCCTCGGCGGCGAGCTCCTCATGGGCGGCCGCGAAGCGCGCCAGGGTGTTGTCGATCTTGCGGCGGACCTTGGTGTGATCGCCGACGGGCTCCAGCTCGTCGGTCATCGTCAGGCGGTCCGCGGGGCTCACCGACCGCCCCCGCCCCGGGCGCCGCGGACCACCGGGCCGCTCGACCGGCTCGCGGAGCTGGGTGGCGTCGGATTCCGCTTCGTCGGCCGGGGTGGCTCGCCGGTTGGCGGGCGGAGGGGTGGGGCTGGGGCGAGGTGCCTCGGCGTTGCCGGCCTGCGGCGTGCTCGGCCGGGGTGGGGCGTCGGCACGCGCCGAGGGCTGCGGAGAGCTCGGCCGGGGCGGGGCGTCCGCGCGGCCGGAGGGCTGCGGCGCTTCCGCGAAGCCGCTGGGGTGCCGCGCGTCGGCGCGGTCGGGCTGGGCGCTTGCGCGGCGAGCAGGGGCTGCCGCGCCGTTCGCGGCCTCCACGAAGCCACTCGGGTGGGCCGGGGCGTCGGCGCGGCCGGAGGGCTGGGGTG
>NZ_AFWY03000040.1:0-70834 GCF_000231075.2 Amycolatopsis sp. ATCC 39116
CCAGCGGGAATCACCACCCAGCTGCACCCTCCGGCCGCCACCGAGCCCCAGCGCACCCGGGCACCCACCCCCACCGGCGGAAATCACCACCCACCTGCACCCTCCGGCGGCCACCGCGCCCGCCGGCCGCAAAGCACCTGCGGGCCCTCCCGCCTCGCCACCGCGCCCCACCGCCACGCCGCCAGGCGCGAACCACCACCCGGCCGCTCCCCTTCCGCCCCGCGGGCGGGAACCACCGGGCACGGGCCTAGCGTTCCCAGCGCACCTCCGCCCAGGGCACCTCCCGCGTGCCCCGGTGCAGCACCTTCGCCAGCCACGCCAGCAGCCACGGCCCACGCTGGCTGGACCGCTCGTACCCCAGCAACCGGCCCCGCCGGCGAGGAGTCACCAGCACCGCCACGGTCCGTTCCCGGCCGAGCTCGTCCAGCCGCGTGATCAGGTCGGTCACCTTCCCGAGCGGGCGGCCGCTCGCGTCGTACACGCGGCGTCCCAGCAGGTCGCTCGCCCGCACCTCATCCCCCGGCATGTCCGGCTCCCGGGATGCGCGAGATCAGCTTGTCCCGCAACCACTTCTCCAGCGGCGGCACCTCCAGCACCTCCGCGCGCAGCGACAGCGTCACCTCGCTGCTCACCTGCTTCACGTGGTCGTAGGTGATCCGCAGCGGCTCCGTCCGCCCGCCGCCCAGCCGCGCGGCCAGCCCGCACAGCACCTTCCCGAGCAGGCCACCGATCCGCTGCCCCAGCGCGTACTGCCCGACCAGCAACGCGACGACGTGGTAGGTGCCGTCGGGGCCGCGGGCCAGTTCGACGTCGTCGACCTTGCCGACCGGGTGCCCGTCGACGTCGACGATCTGGCGGTCCAGCAGGTGGAATTCGACCCGCAGCGGGTCCGGGCGGCCGTGGGTCATGTCTGCCCCATCCCGGTGATGATCATGAGCGGGATGGCCGCGACCGCGGCGGTGACGATGATGATCAGGAACGTCACGCCGAGGAAGTTCTGCACCCGCCCGTTCGCGTGGTCGCCGAGGTAGTCCCGGTCGTTGGCGACGACCAGGATCGGCAGGTAGGTCAGCGGCAGCACCACCGCGCTGAACAGCAGCGACAGCTCGGTGATCTGCACGGGATCGATCGTCGTCAGCAGCGCCGCCGTGCCGAGCAGCACGCTGACCAGCACGACGGTGTGGAACCGCGCCGCCTCGCGGGGTTTCACCAGTTTGCCCCACTGCCAGCCGAAGTACTGCGCGATCGAGTACCCGGTGGACAGCCCGGTCTCCAGCGCGGCGCCGAACGTGGCCGCGAAGAACCCGATCATCACCACGACCAGGCCCAGCTTTCCCAGCGCCAGCGCGACCGGCAGCGCGGTCTGGCTGAGCTGGTCGACCTGGACTCCGGCGGGGAAGAACACCGTCGCGGCGCAGCCCATGATCGCCAGTCCGAGCAGCCCGCCGAGGGGGAAGCCGACGAAGGTGTTGCTGCGTTCGGTCGCGAGGTCCTTCGTCGTCCACTTCTCCTCGACCCCGCCGGAGGAGAAGAAGAACACCTCGTACGGGGTGAGGGCGGAGGCGAACAGCGACACGGCGAGGTAGCCCCAGGTGCCCCAGTTCTCGCCCTGCGGCGGGCCGGCGTGCGTGAGCTGCTCGGCGAAGGTGCCCCACGGCGGGTCGAGCGCGATCAGGGCGACCACGAACACCACCAGCGCCAGCCCGAACACGCCGAACACCTGCTCCATCACCTGGAACTTCACGCGCCACAGCACGATCCACACGGCGAACGCGGCCAGCGGCACCCACAGCACGTGCGGCAGGCCGCTGGCGAGCTGGATGGTCAGCGCGATGCCGCCGATCTCCGCGGTCAGGGTCAGCAGCGTGACCAGGTAGGACCCGACGAGGTTGGTCATCGCGATGCGCGGGCCGAGGCGCTCGCGCACCAGGTCGAACACGGGGCGGCCGCTGACCGCGGCGACCCGGCCTGCCATCTCGGCGAACACGCAGATGCCGACGACGCCGACGACCACGATCCACGCCTGCCGCATGCCGAAGCGGGCGCCGGACTGGGCGTTGGCGACCAGGTCGCCGATGTCGACGAACCCCCCGATGGCGGTGAGGATGCCCAGCGTGACGGCGATGAGCTTCTTCACTGGTGGCTCGTCACGAACGTGGTCAGCTCGTCGGCGGCCCGCACCAGCTGGGTGTCCGCCGCGGCGATCCGGCCGGTGTCGCCCGAGTCCAGCGCATCCCTGGCCTCGGTGACGCGCGCGACCGCGTCCTGCAGGCGGGGGTGCAGCTCGTCGTAGAGCTGCTGGGTCTCCGGGCTGGTGGGCGGCCGGCTGTCCAGCTCCTCGAGCGCCTTGGTGGCGGTGGCGAGCACGTCGTCGGTGGCCGCGGTGGCGTAGGTGGGGAACAGCCTGCCCTCGGTGTGGGCGCGGATGATCTGGTGCAGGGTGCCGACGGCGGAGAGGCCCTCTTGCGCGCGGACGACCGCACTGTCCTCGTAGCTCGCTGCTGAGCTGCCGGAACAGGCGGTGAGCGTGACCGCGAGCGCGAGACCCGCGAAAGCCGTCCTCTTCCGCATCAAGGGCGGTGTACCCCTTGGTCAACTCCGCAAACAGGGGTGCTTCTCAGGGGTTTCACGGCCGCGCCGCAGGCGATTCTCAGAGAAGCGGGGTTCACTGGACGGCGGAGGAGGGGCACTCATGAGCTACTACCCACCGCAGTACGACCCCTGGGCGCCGCCACCCCCGCCGCCGCCACGCCGGAAGCGCGGGCTGGGCACGGCGCTCGCCACGCTGGGCCTGGTGGTGCTGGTCGTGCTGGGATTCGTCGCGTGGGACCTCGGCCGCGGGTCCCTGTCGCCGGGCAGCGCCTCGTCGCCGCTGGAGCGGAGCCTGCGCAACGAGCAGACCGGCAACTCGACGCTCGACGTGGCCGACGTCGCGGAGAAGGTCGAGCCCGGGCTGGTCGACGTGTACTCGACGCTCGGGTACTCCGGGCAGCAGGCCGCGGGCACCGGGATGGTGCTCACCGGGGACGGCAAGGTCCTCACGAACAACCACGTCGTCGCGGGCGCGACCAGCATCAAGGTGACCGACGTGGACACCGGCCGCACCTACCGCGCCGAGGTCCTCGGATACAGCCGCTCGCGCGACGTGGCGCTGCTGCAGGTGCAGAACGCCTCCGGGCTGGGCACCGTCACCACGGGCGACTCGTCGGAGGTGTCCGTCGGCGATCCGGTGGTGGGGCTGGGCAACGCGGGCGGCGACGGCGGCGAGCCCAGCGTGTCACCCGGGAAGGTGACCGCGCTGAACCAGTCGATCACCGCGACGGACGAGTCTACGGGCAGTTCCGAGCAGCTGACCGGGCTCATCCAGGTGGACGCGAACATCCAGTCCGGCGATTCCGGGGGTGCGCTGGCCGACGCCGAGGGCCGGGTGATCGGGATGAACACCGCGGCCTCGACCGGTTACCAGTTCGGGCAGAACGAGCGCACCGCCGGGGTGAGCGGGTTCGCCATCCCGATCGACGACGCGCTGAGCCTGGCCCAGCGCATCGAGGCGGGCCAGGGCTCCGACACCGTCCACATCGGACCGTCGGCGTTCGTCGGCGTGTCGGTGAGCGACGCGGGCGGCTCGGGCGCGCTGGTGCAGCAGGTGGTGCCCGGCGGCCCGGCGGACGACGCCGGGCTCGTCGCCGGTGACGTCATCGTCGCCCTGGACGGCCGCGCGGTCGGCTCGGCGACCGACCTGACCGCGGTGCTGGACACGCTGCACCCCGGCGACCGGGTCACGGTGACGTGGCTGGATCAGTCCGGGCAGCAGCGCAGCGCGACCGCCACCCTGGTCGAGGGGCCGGTGGGTTAGCCGCCGCGGGGCCGGGGTAGCTGGGAGGTATGACGAACACAGCTCCCCTGCCCGCGGAGCAGGGCGGACGGCCGAGGACCGCGATCGTGACCGGTTCCGACTCCGGTATCGGGCGGGCGATCGCCGTCGCGCTCGGTGGTGGCGGCGTGGACGTCGGCATCACCTGGCACCGGGACGAAGAGGGCGCCAACGCGACCGCCGCGCAGGTGCGCGAAGCCGGCGCGCGCGCCGAGGTGCGGCAGCTCGACCTCGGCGACCTGCCCACGGCGGCGGCCGCGATCGACGAGCTCGCCGAGGCGCTCGGCGGCGTCGACGTCCTGGTCAACTGCGCCGGCACGGGCACCGGCCAGCGGGTGATGGACATGGACTTCGACACCTGGCGGCACGTGCTGAGCGTCGACCTGGACGGCGCGTTCCTGTGCGCGCAGCGGGCGGCGCGGCACATGATCGACGCCGGTGGCGGCGGGCGGATCGTCAACATCACCAGCGTGCACGAGCACGCCCCGAAGGTCGGCGCGGCGCCGTACTGCGCGGCGAAGGCCGGGATGGGCATGCTGACCAAGGTGCTGGCGCTGGAGCTGGCCGAGCACGGCATCACGGTCAACTCGGTGGCCCCGGGCGAGATCTCCACGCCGATGACCGGCCAGACCGACGTGAACCCGCGCGACCAGGAACGCCCCGGCGTGCCGCTGGGCCGGACCGGGCACGCGGACGAGGTCGCCGCCGTGGTGGCGTTCCTGACCACCCCCGCGGCCGGCTACGTGACCGGATCGTCGTACGTGGTGGACGGCGGGATGCTCCTCATGGGCCCCCAGGGAGCCTCCGGCCTCGGCGACAACAGCTGGCGCAAGATCTGACGCGGCCCGTGTTCCGCGGGCGTGAACGTGGGATTCGCGGCGTCAGGCCAGTTCCGCCAGCACCGCTTCGATGCGGCGCGCCAGCCACAGGTCCGGCTCGGTGACCCGGCCCGGGAAGCCCGTGGTGACGGTGAACGTCAGCTCGCCCCGGCGGCGTTCGAACTGCGCGTGGTCGCTCAGTTCCGCCGCGTCCCGCTGCACGCGGCCGATCAGCGCGCCGTGCGCCTGCTCCGGCACGTGCACGGTGCGCGAGAGGTGGCCGGCGTCCCCGCGCCACTCCGCGAGCCCATCCAGCGCCCGGGCGATTTCGGTGTCCGACAGCGTCTCCGGCACGACGTCCTCCTTCCGTTTCCCGGGCGGGTACCCGTGGCCCGCCCAGCGAACCGCGCAAGATTGGAGAAGACGCGCGGCCCCCTTGCTCCTTACGGTCTAACCACCTGACACGGGAAGGAGCGGCGATGAGCGGGGTTCGCGTGCTGGTCGGCACACGCAAGGGTGCTTTCGTCCTGACGTCCGACGAACGGCGCGCCGACTGGGAGGTCACCGGCCCGCACTTCCCGGGCTGGGAGATCTACCACCTCAAGGGTTCCCCCGCCGATCCGGACCGGATCTTCGCCGCCCAGTCGACGAGCTGGTTCGGCCAGCTGATCCAGCGCTCGGACGACGGCGGGAAGACGTGGCAGCCGGTGGGCAACGAGTTCTCCTACGAGGGCGTGCCGGGCACCCACCAGTGGTACGACGGCACACCGCACCCGTGGGAGTTCGCCCGCGTGTGGCACCTCGAACCGTCGCTGACCGACCCGGACCTGATCTACGCCGGGGTGGAGGACGCCGCGCTGTTCCGCTCGAACGACGCGGGCGCGACCTGGCAGGAGCTGCCGGGCCTGCGCGGGCACGGCTCCGGCCCGAAGTGGCAGCCGGGCGCGGGCGGGCTGTGCCTGCACACGATCATCCAGGACCCGCGCGACGCGAACCGCCTGATCATCGCCATTTCCGCGGCGGGGGCGTTCCGCACCGAGGACGGCGGCAAGACCTGGCAGGCCATCAACCACGGCCTGAAGTCGGGCCAGATTCCCGATCCGGACGCCGAGGTGGGCCACTGCGTGCACCACATCGCGCGCCACCCGCAGCGCCCGGACGTGCTGTTCATGCAGAAGCACTGGGACGTGATGCGCAGCGACGACGGCGGCGACAACTGGTACGAGATCAGCGGGAACCTGCCGACGGACTTCGGGTTCGTCATCGACGTGCACGCCCACGAGCCGGACACCGTCTACGTGGTCCCGATCAAGAGCGACGAGCACCACTTCCCGCCGGACGGGCGGCTGCGCGTGTACCGCAGCCGCGGCGGCGGTGAGGAGTGGGAGCCGCTGACGGCTGGGCTGCCGCAGGAGAACTGCTACGTCAACGTGCTGCGCGACGCGATGGCGGTGGATTCGCTGGAGTCGTGCGGCGTCTACTTCGGCACGACCGGCGGTCAGGTGTACGCGTCGGCCGATTCCGGGGACACCTGGGCGCCGATCGTGCGCGACCTGCCCGCGGTCCTGTCGGTGGAGGTCCAGACGCTGCCATGATCCGCGTCCACCTGCCCGCGCACCTGCGCACCATCGCCCACATCGACGGCGAGGTCGAACTGGACCTGAACGGCGCCGTCACCCAGCGTGCCCTGCTGGACGCGCTGGAAGAGCGCTATCCCATGCTGCGCGGCACGATCCGCGAGCACGGCACCGGGAAACGACGGGCGTTCGTCCGGTTCTTCGCCTGCGAGGAGGACCTGTCGCACGAGGAGCCGGACGCCCCCCTGCCCGCGCCGGTGGTCGCGGGCACCGAACCGTTCCTCGTGATGGGCGCGATGGCGGGCGGTTGACTTTTCCCCGGCCCCGCACGGAAACCGCGGAACATTCACCACCGGGGTGAGGCTTGGTCGGCGCACCGGATGTGTCTAGGGTGAAGGCCCCCCGACCGGTCCCCCCGACGCGATGCCCTGGTGATGAAGACAATTAGCGACGACACTGTCGAAATTCCGCGGGAGAAATCCGTTTTCGTCGATCCGTCCGGGCGAAGACGCCGTATCGTGCGCCGCGTGAGCATCGCGGCGTGCGTGTTGGTCAGCGGTTACGCCGTGCTGTTGGTGGCTTCGCTGCTGGGCGCGCCGATCCCCGCCTCCGTGCTCCTGCCGGCACCCGACGCGCCTGCCGCGTCGCCGACGCCGCCGCCACAGGGCGGTCCGTCGGTCGCCGATGACACCACCACCCCACGCGGCACCGACCGGGCGTCGAAGGCCCCGGAGTCGAGTTCGACGGCACCGCCGCCACAGGCTCCGGCCGTGACCACGCCGGCCACGCCGCAACCGCCGGTGTTCTCCGAGGAGCCGCGCAACCCGCGTGCCCGCCCCGATCCACCCGGGCGCGGGCAGGACGGCCAGCCGGAACCCGGCCGGTGACCCGGCACCGGCGGCCGAGCCCGCCGAAGGCCCACTGGCTGCTGCTGTCGGCGATCCTCGCGGTCGTCGCCGGCCTGCTCGCGCTCGACACGGTCGTCAAGGGCGCGGACGGCGGCGAGGACACGTCACCGCCGGGTCCCGCGACGACCGTGCCCGCGCAGGTGCGCGGCGGCGGCGCGGTGATCGACCCGCGGTCGCCTTCCCCAGCCACCGCGCGGGCGCGGGACCACACGATCGCCCTGACCTTCGACGACGGGCCGGATCCGGTGTGGACGCCGCGGATCCTCGACGCGCTGGACCGGAACGGCGCGAAGGCGACGTTCTTCGTGACCGGCGCGCGCGCCGCGCAACACCCGGACCTGGTCCGCGAGATCCTGGCCCGCGGCCACGAGATCGGCAACCACACCGCGAGCCACACCGACCTGAGCGCGGCGAGCGACTTCCGGGCCGATCTGGAGATCCGCACGACGGACCTCGTCCTCGCCGGCACCGCGGGCGTCCTCCCGGCCCTGGTGCGGCCGCCCTATTCGTCCACTCCGGACAGTCTGGACGATCGGGACTGGGCCGCGGCACAGCGCTTGGGCGCGGACGGCAAGATCGTGGTCTTGTCCGATGTGGACTCTCAGGACTGGCGCCGCCCCGGTGCCGACGCGATCGTCGCCGGCGTGACCCCGGCCGGGAACGCCGGCGCGGTGGTCCTGATGCACGACGGCGGCGGGGACCGCGGGCAGACCGTCGAGGCGCTCGACCGGCTGATCCCGGAACTTCGGTCGCGCGGCTGGACGTTCGGCACGGTCAGCGAGTCCGTCGGGCTGTCCGGCACCCAGGCGGCGGCGCCGGTCCGCGCGCGGATCGGCGGCTGGCTGCTCGTGTTCGCCGTGGGCGCCGGGGAGTTCGTGGCGGGCGCGCTGTTCGCGCTGACGGTGGTGGCGACCGTGCTGGCGCTGCTGCGCACGGTTCTGCTCGGCGTGACGACGAGCCTGCACGTGCGGCGGCGGCGTCCGCGGGAGGCGCCGGACCAGCCGGTGACCGTCATCATCCCCGCCTACAACGAACGCGAAGGCATCGAGTGGGCTGTTCGCTCAGCGCTCGCCGCGGGCCCGCGCGTGCAGGTGATCGTGGTCGACGACGGATCCACCGACGGCACCGACGCGCTGGTGGAGCGGATCGCCCGCCGCCGCCCGAGCGTGCGCCTGATCCGGCAGGCCAACGCGGGCAAGGCGGCCGCGTTGAACACCGGTCTCGCCGCCGCGCGCACCGAGCTGGTCGTGCTGATGGACGGCGACACCGTGCTGGAGCCGGGTTCGGTGCCCGCGCTGGTGCGCAACTTCGCCGATCCGGCCGTGGCCGCGGTGTCCGGCAACGCGAAGGTCGGCAACCGCGGCCGCCTGCTCGGGCGGTGGCAGCACATCGAGTACGTGTGCGGCTTCAACCTGGACCGGCGGCTCTACGACGTGCTCGAGTGCATGCCCACGGTGCCGGGCGCGGTGGGCGCGTTCCGGCGGTCGGCGGTGCTGCGAGTCGGCGGGGTACCCACGGACACGCTCGCCGAGGACACCGACCTGACGATGGCGCTGGAGCGCGGCGGGTGGCGCGTGGTGTACGAGGAGGAGGCGCGGGCGTTGACCGAGGCCCCGGCGACGCTGGCGGAGCTGTGGAAGCAGCGGTACCGCTGGTGCTATGGGACGCTGCAGTCGGTGTGGAAGCACCGGCACGCGGTCGCCGAGCGCGGCAGCGCGGGACGGCTGGGGCGGCGCGGGCTGCCGTACCTGCTTCTGTTCCAGGTGCTGCTGCCGATCGTCGCGCCGCTCGTCGACGTGGCCGCGGTGTTCGGGCTGTTCACCGGCGACCGGTGGCTGGTGCTCGGGGCGTGGCTGGCGTTCCTGGCGCTGCAGGCGATCCCGGCGGTGGTGGCGTTCCGGCTGGACCGGGAACCGCTGCGGCCGCTGCTCGCGCTGCCGCTGCAGCAGTTCGTCTACCGGCAGCTGATGTACCTCGTGGTGCTGCAGTCGCTGAGCACGGCGCTCGCCGGGGCGCGGCTGCCGTGGCACAAACTGCCGCGGCGCGGGCTGCTCAGGCCTTGACGAGCGGGCGGGCCCTGACGAACGAGCGGGCCCTGACGAACCAGCGGGCGCAGTCGAGCACGGTGTCCGCGAGCGGCCGCGGGTTCCAGTCCAGCACGTCGCGGGCCTTGCCGGTGGCGAAGCGGAACTCCTCGCCGAGCTCGGGCACGACCTGGCGCAGCGCGGGGTCGAACAGGGCGGCGGCGCGGACGAGCGGGCCGGGCAGCCGCCGGGACGGCACTCGCGCGCCGGGCTGCCCGCGCAGGATGGCCGCGATGTCCTCGATCCAGTGGAACGGGCCGGTGGCGAGGAACCGCTCCCCAGCCGCGGCCGGGCTGAGCATGGCGGCGACGTGCAGTGCGGCGACGTCGCGCACGTCGGTGAACGGGAAACCCAGGCGCGGCAGCCCGGGCATCCGGCCGGTCACGAGCCGCTCGACCACCGACAGCGAGTAGGACGGGCGGCCGCGCACGGGTCCCAGCAGCGTGCCGGGCGCGATCACGGTCAGCCGGTCCGTCATGCCGTGCTCGCGAGCGTACGCCCACGCGGCACGCTCGGCGAGGGTCTTCGAGCGGACGTAGGCGCGGGCCAGCGGGTGGCCGGGGTCGGTCCAGTGGTCCTCGGTGATCGGGTCGGGCCGGGGGCCTGCCGGGTAGGCGGCCGCAGAGGACGACGAGGTCACCACGATCCGCCGGGCGCCCGCGGCCCGGGCGGCGGCGAGGACGCGAAGGGTGCCGTCCCGGGCGGGGCCGACCAGGGCGGCGGGATCCCGCGGCGGCACGGCCGGGAACGGCGACGCGACGTGCAGGACGAAGTCGCAGCCCGCCGCGGCCTCCGCCCAGCCGGCGTCGGAGCCGAGATCGGCCTCGACGACGGTGAGGCGGGCCGTGGGGTGCCCGGGCGGCAGCTGGGCCGCCACCACCGGACGGTGGGAGCGGTCCCGGACGGTGGTCCGCACGTGGTAGCCGCGGGTCAGGAGGAGGTCGATGCACCAGCTCGCGAGGTAGCCGGTGCCGCCGGTCACGAGGACGGTTTCGTCGGTCACCCCTCCAGGCTGCGTGTGTGAGCAGGTCGCGGCCTCGTCCCGCGCGCCGGAGGCGGTGGCCTCGCGGCGGATGGTCGCTCGTTCCCGGGGAGGAGGCGCTCGGCGGGGTTTTCCGGAACGCCGCCACGCACCGAGCCCGGCGGCCACCCGGGGCCGGATCTCCGTTGGAGGCGCCGCCCGGCGCTACCGGACAGCCCCAGGCACTCCGGCGCACCAGCCACCCAGCCCAGGCAGACCTCCCTCCCCCAGGAGGAAACTCCCGTCCCGACCGCCGCACAGCCACCGCCCCGCCCCAACCTCGGCCCAACAGCCACCCAGCCCAGCCGAACCCTCCTCCCCCAGCGGAACCACCCGGCCCAACCGCCGCACACCAACCCCGGCCCCACAGCCACCCAGCCCAGCCGAACCCTCCTCCCCAGCGGAACCACCCGGCCCAACCGCCGCACAACCACCGCCGCACACCAACCTCGGCCCCACCGCACTCCGGCGCACCAGCCACCCAGCCCAGGCGGATCCCCTCCCCCAGAGGAACCACCCGGCCCGACCACCCGACCGCCACCACCCCGCGCACCAGCCATCCGAAATCGGCGGAACCTCCTTCCCAGGGAGGAGCCGCCCGGTGCGCCCGCCCGTTAGTGTCGGTTCTGTGCTTCTGGCGTGGGTTGGGCGGGCGGTCGGCGACCGGTTCGGGCCCGCGCGTCTGCTGCCGCTCGTGATCGGCCCCGGCTACCTGCTCCTGGTGCAGCGGCCGGAGCCGACGCCGGCGGACTGGGTGGTCGTGTTCGCCGCGGCCGGGGTGTTCCTCGCGGGCGGCGTGTGGCCGCTGGCGGTCGCGGGGGTGGAGTCCCTGCTCATCCTGGCCGCGCACCAGTGGGCCGACGCCACACCGGTGGCGGTGAAGGTGCTGGCCAGCGTCGCGGTGTTCGAGCTGGCCATCCGCCGCCCGATGCGCGAAGCCCTGGTCGGCGCCGGGGTGCTCACCGCGGTGTACTTCGTGCTCGGCACCTACGACCACGTGCTGACCGGCGTGCTCGCCGTCGGCTACCGGGTCCTCACGGTCGTCGGCGGCCCGCTTCTGCTCGGCGCCTACCTGCGGGCCGGGGTGCGAGCGGTGGCGCAGGCGAGCGCGCGGGCCGCGGAGGCCGAGGCGCGCCGGGAACTGGCCGCGCGCGGCGCCCGCCTGACCGAGCGCACCGAGATCGCCCGCGAGCTGCACGACCTGGTCGCCCACCACGTCGCGTCGATGGCGCTGCGCGTCGGTGTGGCGCGGGCGGTGGTGCCGGACCTGGATCCGCGGGTGGGCGAGGTGCTCGACGACGTGCACGCCTCGGCCACCCGGACCCTGGCGGACCTGCGGGAGCTGGTGTCCGCGCTGCGCGACCCGGCCAGCGTGCGCGACCACGGCGTGCTCATCGAGACCGCCTCGCTGCCCGCCGCGGTGGAGTCGGTGATCGGGCGCAGCAGGCAGGCCGGGCTGGCGATCGACTGCCGCGTCGACCCCGCCATCGCGGCGCTCGACTCGCTGCGCGGCCTGGCCGTGCTGCGGCTGGTGCAGGAGAGCCTGACCAACGTCGCCAAGCACGCGGGCCCCGGCGCGCGGGCGAGCGTGCGGGTGGACGCCGGCGCCGGGCAGGTGCTCGTCGAGGTCACCGACACGGGTGGCGCGCGGGACGGCGACGGCGAGCCGGGCTACGGACTGGTGGGCCTGCGGGAACGCGTCGACCTGGTCGGCGGCACCCTCGACGCGGGCCCGCACGGCGACGGCTGGCGGGTGCGTGCGCTGTTCCCGGCGGAGACGTCCGCCCCGGTCGATTCGGAGGTCCCGTGATCCGCACCCTGCTCGTCGACGACCAGCAACTCGTCCGCGCCGGCCTGCGCATGCTGTGCGAGTCCACACCGGACATCGAGGTCGTCGGCGAGGCGCCGCACGGCGGTGAGGCGATCCGGCTGGCCGGCCGGGTCAAGCCGGACGTGGTGCTGATGGACCTGCGGATGCCCGGCACGGACGGGATCACCGCGACGAAGACGATCCTGGGCGAACGGCCCGCGACGCGGATCGTGGTGCTGACGACCTTCGACGACGACGAGCACCTGTACCCGGCGCTGGCCGCGGGCGCGTGCGGGTTCCTGGCGAAGGACGCCACGCCCGCCGAACTGCTCGACGGCATCCGCCGGGCGGCCGCGGGCGGCAGCCCGTTCAGCGACGACGTGCTGCGGCGCCTGGTCGGGCAGGCGGTGCGGTCCAGGGCGGAACGGCCGGACCTGCCACTGACCCCGCGCGAGCGGGAGGTGCTCGGGCTGGTCGGGATGGGACTGTCCAATGCGGACATCGCGGCGCGGATGCACGTCGGCGTCACCACGGTGAAGACGCACGTGGCGAACCTGATGGACAAGACCGGCAGCCCCAGCCGCGTGCACTTGGCGATCCTCGCGGTGCGCCACGACCTGACCCCGGACACCGGGAAACGGTGACCCCCGGCCGGACCGGGGGTCACCGTCAGGGAGAGAGGCGGTGCGGGTGACGTCAGTCGTCGTCGCCCTCGTCCTCGTCGTCGTCCCAGTCGTGGTCGTGGTGGTGGTGACCCGCGACCGACCAGGTTTCACTCGAGTGCGCGCCCTCCGGGCCCGCCCACTGGCAGCCCTCGCCGTAGAAGGAGGTGTGGCCGTTGGTGCCGGAAACGGTGTAGTCGCCACCCGCCCCCTCCGGGCCTGCCGACAGGTTGGCGTCGTAGTAGCCCGCGTAGCCCCAGCCGTGACCGTGACCGTAGCCGTCGTCGTCGTAGCCGTAGTGGTGGCCCGCGACCGAGCCGGTGCTGGAGATCGCGGCGCCGTCCGGGCCGGCGGACGCGGCGGAGTCGCCGTAGCTGTCAGCCGACGCGATGCCCGCGGCACCGAACGACAGCGGGATGGCCAGCAGGCTGGCGATCGCGAAGCGACGAACGTTCATTGTTCTGAATTCCCTTCGTATCAACGGATTCCGGGCCGGAACCTCTGCGGCTCCGCGGACCGGGTGCCCGGGACGGCTGGGGCAAATCCGGCACGCAGATGTGACGCAGGACACGTTGCGATCACGGCGTGGCGACGTGACAGGCGAACTCCCGCTGGTCGGCCCCGCGAAACCGATCCGTCACGGCGGACGTCGCGAATTCCGTTGCCGCGCAGCGCATCCACCCTTGGTGCGTCACTCACGCGTGTGGACTGGACCAGACCGCGGCGCTTGACAAGGCTCGCCCGGCCGCCGATGCTCATCGCAGTAACTGTTACTTCGGGTAATAGCTTCAGCGAGGAGGCGGCGTGGTCCGGCGAGTGGTGTCCCGGGACGGCACGCGCATCGCGGTCGCGGAAGCCGGTGATCCGGCCGCGCCGACCGTGGTGTGCGTGCACGGCTACCCCGACGACCGGTCCGTTTGGGACGGTGTGGCGGCCCGGCTCGCGGAACGGTTCCACGTGGTCACCTACGACGTCCGCGGCGCGGGCGAGTCGGACCGGCCGCCGCGGCGCGACGGGTACGCGCTCGATCGGCTGACCGAGGACTTGGCCGCCGTGCTCGACGAGGTCAGCCCGGACCGCCCGGCGCACCTCGTCGCGCACGACTGGGGGTCGATCCAGAGCTGGCACGCGGTGACCGGGGACCGGCTGCGCGGGCGGATCGCGTCGTTCACGTCGATCTCCGGGCCGTCGCTCGACCACGCCGGGCACTGGTTCCGCACGCGGTTGCGGCGGCCGTCGGGGTGGGGGCCCGCGCTGCGGCAGCTGGTGCATTCGAGCTACATCGTGTTCTTCCAGATCCCGCTGGTTCCTGAACTGAGTTGGCGGTCCGGGGTGGGCCGCCGGGTGCTGCGGCGGCTTTCGGGCAGTGCGGCGGGCCGCCCGGCGGTGGCGGACGCGGTGCACGGACTGGAGCTGTACCGGGCGAACGTCGGCATGCGGCTGTCGCGCCCGCGGCCGCGGCCCGCGGAGGTGCCGGTGCAGGTGCTCGCGCCGCTGGGTGATCCGTACGTGACGCCCGCGCTGCAGACGGACGTGGCGCGGTGGGCGCCGCGGCTGTGGGTGCGCCGGTTGCCCGGCGGGCACTGGATCCCGCGCGAGAGGCCGGACGTGATCGCGCGGTGCGCGGCCGAGCTGGTGGATTTCGCCGAGGGAGCGCCGGAGAGCCGGGGGCTGCGGCGCGCGCGTGCGGGCGCGGCCGAGACGGCACCGGAACTCCACGCACCGCGGCGAGCGCGGACAGCCCGGCTCGACGGGACCGAGCCGGTGGATTCCGCCGAGGCGGCACCGGATCGCCGCGCACCGCGGCGAGCGCGGACGCCCAGGTTCGACGGCTACCTGGTGGTGGTCACCGGGGAGAGCCGGTTCGCTCGGGCGGCGGCCGCCGCGTTCGCGGGGGCCGGAGCCGAGGTGCGCGGCGACGGGCCGGACGTGCCGGACGTGGTGGTGGACAGCCGGGGCACGGCGCGGGACTTCGCGGCGCGGATGGCCGACCGCGGCGAGGGTGGGCAGCTCGTGCTGCACGACCCCGCGGAAGCGGCCCGCCTGCGACGGGACTTCCCCGGCCTGAACGTGATCGTGGCCGGGGACGGCTCCCCGGAGCGCGCGGCACGGCGCGTGCTGCGCGCCTTGGCCCGCAACCGCCACGCGGGAATCTGACGCCCCTGGAAGCCAGTGCGGCGCGGCGTGGGCACCCGCCACGCGGGAATCCGAGGAAGCCCCAGCGGCCCGTGCCGCTGGCCGGTCCCGAGCCCTCGGTCGCCCGTGCCGCTGGGGCAGCACCTGCGTGAGGAATCCCCGGAGGCAGCACTCGCCGCGCGGTGCGCGGCTCGTGCTGCGCGGGAATCTGAGGGCAGCACCGCCGCCAGCAACCTCGCCGAAGCCGAAGGGGCACCCAGCCAGCGCCGAGCCCGAAGAGACGCCCAGTCAACGCCGAGCCCGAAGAGACGCCCAACCAAGACCGAAGCCGACGAGCGCCCGGCCAACGCCGAAGCCGAAGGGGCACCCAGCCAACGCCGAGCCCGAAGACGCGCCCGGCCAGCGTCGAAAAACCGAAGGGGCGCCCAGCCAACGCCGGGCGCCCCCGGCATCAAGCGCGCGCCAGACCCCGCTCCACCGCCGCGATGATCTGTGGCCGCAGCTCCTCCGGGCGGATGATCGCGTCGACCGAGCCGACGCGCTGCGCCCGCTGGATCGAGTGCACCCCGTCGAACTCGGCGGCCACCTCGCCCAGCTTCTCGGCCCGCACGGACGCCCGGACGTCCGCCAGCTGCGTCACCAACGCGGCCCGCGAAGCGCTGTCCGCCGACGCGATCCGCGCCTCCAGCTCCGACACCCGCGGGTCGTTCGCCGTGCGGGCGTTGACCTCCTGCGCGAACACCACGGCCGCCGCGGGGGCACCACCCAGCACGGACGCGTACGAGCCGTCCACGGCGAGCACCGTCATGTTCGGGTTCAGCGTCTTCGAGAACACCACGAACGCCCCGCCGTGGTAGCGCGAGATGACGCAGAACACGATCGGCCCGCGGAAGTTCACGATCGCCCGCCCGATCTCCGCGCCGTACTCCAGCTGGAGCTTGCGCATCGACTCCGGGGAACCGTCAAAACCGGACAGGTTCGCCAGCACCACCAGCGGCCGGTTGCCGCTCGCCGCGTTGATCGCGCGCGCCGCCTTCTTCGACGAGCGCGGGAACAACGTGCCGGCGGTGTAGGTGTCCGGGCCGTCGGTGGGCGGGAACCCGCGCCGCGGCACCGACCGCGACTCGATGCCCAGCAGGCACACCGGGATCCCGCCGAGGTGCACGTCCTGCACGACCGCGGTCTCCGCGTCCGCCATGCCTGCCCAGCGTTCCAGGATCGCGTGGTCCTGGTCGGCCAGCGCGCGCATCACGGTGCGGATGTCGAACGGCTTCTTGCGGTCCGGGTTGGTCTCCCGCGAGAAGATCTGGCCCACCGTGGTGAAGTCGGACCCGACGATCGCGTGCGGGTAGTCGCACACGTCCCGGTCGACCGGGTCGGTCGTGGTCGCCCGGCGCGGGCCGTTCTCCCCCGGCAGCACGTACGTGTGGTCGTAGTGGGTCATCAGCACGCCGTGCGCGGCGCCGAGGTTCGGCGCCCAGTACTGCGCCTGCCCGTTCGGCCCCATTACGCGGTCGTACCCGCCGATGCCGAAGTTGTCCTCGGCCGACACACCACCGGAGAAGTCCAGCGACTGCTTTCCGGTCAGCACCATCGCCGAGTCCGGCGTCATCACCAGGATGCCCTTGGTGTGCATGAGCATCGTGGCTTCGGCGTTCCAGTACGGCTGCGCGCCCACGTTGATGCCGGCGACCACGATGTTGATCTCGCCGCCGTCCTGGGTGAACTGGACGATGCGGCGCAGCGCCGCGGCGATCCAGTCCATGTTCTCGGTGCCGGAGTCCATCGCGATCCGCGCGCCGGCCGACAGCGCGTACCACTCGACCGGGACCCGCAACCGCTCCGCGAGGTCCAGCGCGGCGATCACGCGGGCGCACTCCGGTTCGGACAGCGCGCCCAGCGCCTTCGTCGGGTCGCCGAGCAGCACCACGCGGGTCACGCCCTCCGGGTACCGCTCGGTCGGCGTGGTCGCCACGCCGGCGACGATCCCGGCCTTGTTCAGGCCACGCTCGCGCTCGACCGGCACCAGCGCGCCGGAGTCGTCGAGGTCGTACTCGGTGAACGAGCCGCCATCCCCGGCCAGCATGCCGGTCAGCTCGTACGGGTAGACCGTGCCGCGGCGCCGCGCGCGCAGCACCTTCTGGCCGTAGTCGTCCAGCGGCTGGATCAGCTCGGTCGGCGGGTCGGTGATGGTCAGCCGGACACCGGTGGCGACGTCGTAGGTCACCCGCACCGCGATCGGCCGCAGCTCGCCGGTCTCCTTGTCGCGCTGGCGGCCGAGGAACAGCACCTCCTCGACACCGGCGCCCGCGGTGGTCGGCACCACGCGCTGCGCGACCGTGTTCAGGTCCTCGGCGGTGAGGTCGCTGGGCGGCCACACGTAGAGGAAGATCCGGTTGGTGTCGAGCCGCTTCTTGGCCGGGCGCTGGGCCTGCACCTTGCGGATCGCGTCCAGGCACGCGCCGAGCGCGCCCTCGACCGCGGGCAGGGCCAGGATGCGGCCCTCGTCGTCGCGCAGCGGGGTCAGGTCGCGGACCTGCGCCATCGCCACCAGGCGCTCGTCGGACGGGTTCTTCGGTGCGACGCAGCGCAGCAGGTAGACGTCCTCGTCGGCCGACGGCAGCCGCGTGAGGTCGAAGTTCTGCAGGCGCCGCAGCTGCAGCCGCTGACCGATCAGCGGGTGCAGGCCGCGGATCAGCCGCTCCTCGGCCAGGCCCGCCGACGACGGCCGGAACGTGAAGTGGTGGTGCATCGCCGATCCGCTGCGCCCGGCGACCGTCGTGGTGACGCGGCGCAGGTTGCCCGGCAGCGCGACGCGGGACAGCACCTCGCGCAGCTCCGCGGCCATCAGGTCCGCGTCGGCGGGCTGGCCGGTCCAGGTCAGGTAGATGTCGGCGACCAGCGCGCCGGGCTCGGCCTTCGCCGCGACGTCGGCGACCGTGCGCACCGCGTCGGCCAGGTCGTCGAAGTCGGCGACGGTCGCGATGAGCCGCTGCCGCTGGCCGTCCAGGTCGTACCCGGCGGTGACGAACGCGTGCCCGCCCGCGGTGCCGGTCTCCACGCCCTCCAGGCCGTGCTCGCGGTAGTAGCGGCGGCTGAGGACCTCCAGCAGCGGGCCGGGGTCCAGGCCGGGCCGTCCGATGCGCTGGCCGAGCAGCCGCACCAGCGGTTCGGGGCTGGCGACCATCTCGGCGATGCGCTGCTCGCGGTCGGGCGCCTCCGGGTTGGCGTCGAGGTAGCTGAGGTGGCGGCGCACCTTCGTGTAGACCTCGGCGCGGGTGCGGCGCAGCAGCGGCTGGGCGAACCAGCGGAACACCAGGCTGCGGGCGAGGTCGCCGACCACAGGGAACCGCAGCTGGGTGGCGCGGATCAGGTGCTCCAGCGCCTGGCCGACGGTCTGCCGGAGCCCGTTGTGCGGCGGGGCCTCGGTGAGCCACTGCTGCAGCAGCGCGGTGATCACGGCGACGTCGGAAGCCGCGCGCTGCTGGGCGAGGAAGACGCGGAAGACCGCCTCCTCCAACTCGGACGTGCGGTCCAGCCCCTCGACGCCGTAGTGGCCCAGCACGCGGGTCAGGCGGCCCTGGAAGGTCTCCGACAACCCGGCGCGCTCGGCGTCCAGGCTCTGCAGGTAGGTGTGGAAGTGCTCGCGCGGGCTGTGCACCCGCGTCTCGGCCTTGGTCTCCTCGCCGTCCGGCTTGTTGCGGGACAGCTCGGACAGGTCGGCGAAGACCTCCAGCAGCGCGGTCTCGGCCGCCAGCGGCCGCTGCGGCAGCTCGGCGCGCGCGGCCAGGTACCGGGCCAGGGTGCGGCCGCCGTCGCGCGGGTCGACGTCGAACCCGAGCAGCATGCTGCGCAGGTCGGCCAGGCCCCGCTCGACGCGGTGCGCCGCGGTCAGCCCGTCCGGCTCGGACGGCAGGTCCAGGTCCACTCCCGCGGTTTCCGGCGCGGCGTCGGCGTCCTCGGCCAGCGGTTCCAGGCGCAGCAGGGCGGCGCCGGTTTCGACCTGGCTGCCGACGGAGACCATCGACTCCTTGAGCAGCGCCTTGAACGGCGCGCGCAGGACGGTCTCCATCTTCATGGACTCCAGCACCAGCACCGGCGCGCCGGCCTCGACCTCGTCGCCGACGGCGAGCGGCGTGGCGACCACCAGCGCCGGGGCGGGCGAGCGGACCACGCCGCCCTCGTCGCGGCTGATCCGGTGCGTGACGCCGTCGACCTCGACGAGGTGGATCGGCCCGTGCGTGCCGGTCACCAGCCGGAAGCGGCGGCCGTTGACGTGGATCTGCCCGGTGTGCGAGTCGTAGCGCTCCAGCTCGGCGTCGACGGTCTGCACGTCGTCACCGGTGACGAACCCGATCCGGTAGCGGCCCGGCCCGGTTTCGGCGACGGTCAGCCGGTAGGTCGCGCCGCGCAGCTTGAGGTCGATCGGGCGGCCCACCTCGTGCTGCACCTGGGGGCGGCCACCGTGCGCGGTGGACAGCAGGCGCTGCAGCTCCACCTGCTTCTCGTCCTGGTAGGCCTCGATCGCGGCGGCGGCCAGCGCGATGCCGGAGTGGGCGTGCGAGACCAGGCGGCCCTGCGCGCGGACGCGGTCGATCCAGCCCGTGTCTGCGCTGGCGTCGATCACCTCGGGCTGGTCGAGCAGGTCGAGGACGAAACTCTTGTTGGTGGTGCCGCCCTCGATGAGCACGGTGGTCTCGCGCATCGCGCGGCGCAGGCGGGACAGCGCCTCGTCGCGGTCGCGGCCGTAGGCGATGATCTTGGCGATCATCGAGTCGAAGTCGGCGGGGATGGTGTCGCCCTCGCTGACGCCGGTGTCGACGCGGATGCCCGGGCCTGCCGGGAGGTCGAGCAGCGCGATGCGGCCCGGGGCGGGCGCGAAGTCGCGGTCGGGGTCCTCGGCGTTGAGCCGGGCCTCGATGGCGTGCCCCAGCTCGGCGGGCGGGGCGCCCTCCAGCTTGCCGCCGGACGCGACGTGCAGCTGGGCCTTGACCAGGTCCATGCCGGTGGTGGCCTCGGTGATCGGGTGCTCGACCTGCAGGCGGGTGTTCACCTCGAGGAAGGCGAACAGCTTCTCGCCGGGGTGGTAGAGGAACTCCACGGTGGCGGCGCCGCGGTAGCCGACCGCGACGGCCAGCCGCTCGGCGGACGCCTTCAGCTCGGCCACCTGGTCCGGGGCGAGCAGCGGCGAGGAGGACTCCTCGATGATCTTCTGGTTGCGGCGCTGCACCGAGCAGTCGCGCACGCCCAGCGCCCACGCGGTGCCCTGGCCGTCGGCGATGACCTGGACCTCAACGTGCCGGGCGCCGGTGACCAGGCGCTCCAGGAACACCACGCCGCTGCCGAAGGCGCGCGCGGCCTCCTGGCTGGTGCGCTCGTAGGCGTCGCGCAGCTCGTCGGCGTTGTGGATGACCCGGATGCCGCGGCCGCCACCGCCTGCGGTGGCCTTGAGCATCAGCGGGTAGCCGATCTGCTCGGCGGAGCGCAGCGCGGCGTCGAGGTCCTCGACCGGGCCGCGGCTCCACGGCGCGACCGGCACGCCCACCTCTTCGGCGATCAGCTTCGCGCCGATCTTGTCCCCCAGCTTGCGCATCGCCTCCGGGTTCGGGCCGATGAAGGTGACGCCGATCTTCTCGCAGAGCTCGGCGAAGGCCGGGTCCTCGGCGACGAAGCCCCAGCCGACCCAGGCGGCGTCGGCCTTCGTCTCGGTCAGCGCGCGTTCCAGGACGGCGAGGTCGAGGTAGGGGCGGTTGGCCGCGGGACCCAGGTTGTAGGCGATGTCGGCTTCCCGCACGAACGTGGCGTTGCGGTCCGCGTCGGTGTAGAGGGCCACCGTTTCGATGCGCGGCCCGCCCTCCGCGTTGAGCTCACCGACGGCGTGGATGAGCCGCATCGCGGCTTCTCCCCGGTTGACGATCGCGACACGACTGAACACCGAATCGAGCCTCACAAGTTGTGGTGGTTGGACTGCGCGGCCTCCCCTGGCCGCTGGTCCAGCATCGCGCGTACCCACCGGTAGTGTGATCGTCGCACCCGCACCGTGCCGACGGCGGTTTTTTGTCGGAACCCTCCAAAGGACCGCTCTGACCCGGGACTATGCCCACGGCTCGCGCGCACGCGGGACCGCGCGGATCGTGAGAGCCTGGTCACTCGCCCTTGTAGAAGACGGCCAACGGCCGGCTAGCCGCGGCGCACCGGGAGGCGCAGGTGCAGCACGCCGTCGCCCTGGACGACCACCTCGGGGTCGCCGAGCATGAGGTCGCCGCCGGCGAGCGGTCCGAAGTACGGCTTCCCCCGGCCGAAGACGACCGGCACGACGTCGATCGCCACGTGGTCGATGAGCCCGAGCGCCAGCGCCTGCCCGCCGACGTCGCCCGCGCCCACCCCGATTTCGCCGTCGCCCGCCAGTTCCTGCGCTCGCGCGATCCCCTCCTCCACCGAGCCGGCGAAGTGGTAGGGCGCCTCCGGGTGCCAGCCTTCCGGCCGCGGCCGGTGCGACACGACCACGACGTGCTCGCTCGCGGGCGGATGACCTTCCCAGCCGTTGGTCAGGTCGAACTGGTGCCGCCCGACGACCAGGACCTTCTGGCGCGACCACATGCCGCGGACGTACTCGGCGGAGGCCGCCGAGACCCGGAACGGCGAACCGTGGATGTCGGGGTGGTCCTCGTCGACGAGCGGGTGGTCGCCGTTGAAGTACCAGTCGTGGAGCGGTCCCACGTCGTCGTTCTCGTCGGCGATGTAGCCGTCCAGCGAGGCCACCGCGTGCAGGTAGGTCGTCCCCATCGTCGCTCCTCCCAGGGGGACCAGCGTCCCCCAGGGGCCGTGCGGGCGCAACCGCCCCGGCGGGGCACCCCGCACGGCGGAGGTGCCCCGTCAGCGCCTCACAGCTGGTAGAGCCAGTCGGTCCAGCGGTAGTCGTCCAGGGGGCGTTCGGTCAGGTACTGGTTGCGCAGCAGCCGGGCCAGGCCGTCGCAGTGCCAGAGCTCGCCCCAGACCCGCGCGCTGGACTGCACGCGCGCGGTCCGCGCCGTGCGGGCCTGCTCGTACGCCGTGAGCGCGGCCGGCCAGTCCAGCGCGGCGGCGGCCTGCTGCTTGGCGACCTCGCCGGCGAGGCTGTGCGCGTCTTCCAGCGCCTGGCACGCCCCCTGCGCGAGGTATTGCAGCATCGGGTGCGCCGCGTCGCCGGTCAGCGCCAGCCGTCCGTCGACCCAGCGCGGCACCGGCAGCCGGTCGTACATCGGCCACCGCCGGTCCCGCCACAGCCACGCCAGCCCGCGCCGCACCGCGTCGCAGGTATCCTCGAACGCCGCGTCCAGCTCCTCCGGGCCGCCCCACTCGGTCTCGCCGCGCTCGTAGGCGGGCGAGGCGAACACCGCGACCGTGTTGAGCAACTCCCCACCCCGCAACGGGTATTGCACGAGGTGGCACTTCGGTCCGAAGTGGACGACCACGTCGGTCAGCACATCAGCATCCAGCCCAGTCACCTCGGACACCGGGCGGGTGCCGCGGTAGGCGACGTACCCGGAGCACACCGGCTGGTCGCCGGACAGCCGCGACCGCAGCGACGACCACAGCCCGTCGGCGGCCAGCGCGGCGCCCGCCGCGAACTCCCGCTCCCCCACCCGCAGCCGGACGCCGTCGGGCCGCACCTCGACGTCGTCGACCTTGTGATCGGCCAGCAACTCGACTCCGGCATCGGCACAAGCGTCGTGCAGGATGGTCAGCAGGTCGCTGCGGTGGATCACCACGTACGGCGCGCCGTAGCGTTCGACGAACCCCGGCCCGAGGTCCATCGACGTCAGCTCGGCGCCGTCGAGCGCGTCCTTGAGCACCAGCCGCCGCGGCAGCACGCCGCGCGCGACCACTTCGTCCAGCAGACCCCACTCACGCAGGATCCGGGTCGCGTTGGGGGCCAGCTGCAGCCCGGCGCCCACCTCGGCGAACGCCGGGGCCCGCTCCAGCACCCGGACCCGTTGCCCGGCCGCGGCGAGGGCGAGGGCGTTGGCGAGCCCGCCGATCCCGCCGCCGACCACCACGACATCGGTGTCGGTCATGTCTTCCTCCTACAGCCAGGGGCCGAGTTCAGGGGCCTGCTCGGCACGTCCGGTGAGCCAGCGCGCGAGGGCGGGGCCGTGGCCCTGCGCGGTCCGCCGCCGGAGCGCGTCGGCGATCAGCGCCTCGACCAGGTCCGCGGGCAGGTCCTCGAACCCGACGCCGCAGTCGAGGTCGACGGCGTGCACGGCGACCTCGCGGGTGCGCATCCAGACAATCTCGGTGGCGGGCACGGTCCGGCCCTGCGCGGTGACCACCTCGTTGGCCCAGGCGTCCGCGGGCAGGGCCGCCACGTCGGCCGCCAGCGCGTCCGCCGAGCCGTGCACCAGCCGCCGCAGTTCGGGCACGGGCAGCTTCGCCCCCGCCTCGATTTCGGCGGCGCGGTGCTCGGCACTTTCGTACATGCGCGACTCGACGCCGGTGCGGGCCCAGCTCAGCAGGCGCCGCAGCGCTTCGGCGTTGTAGTGCAGGTGCGCCACGAGGTGGCGGCGGGTCCATCCGGGCAGCAGCGTCGGCGCGTCGAACGCGTCGTCGGGCAGCTCGTCGACCGCCCGGAGGACGAGCCGCGTGCCGTCGTCCATCCAGTCACTCATCGCGGGCCACGTTCTCCAGCCTGCCCAGTCCGCTGATCTCGGTGACCAGCCGGGCGCCGTGGGACAGGTACCGCGGTGGTTTCCGCGCGTGGCCGACCCCGCCGGGGGTGCCGGTGGCGATGACGTCGCCGGGCCGCAACGTGAGGATCGTGGAGGCGTAGCGGACCAGCTCGACCGGGTCGAACACCAAGTCGCCGGTGTTGGCCTTCTGCACCTGCTCGCCGTCGACCGCGCAGCTCAGGTCCAGCTCGGGCCTGGTGCCGCCGGGCAGCTCGTCCGGGGTCACCAGGTACGGGCCGAACGGCGTGGTGCCCTCGAAGGTCTTGCCCTGCAACCACATCGGCGACCGGTACTGCCAGTCGCGGGTGGTGACGTCGTTGAGGACGCTGAACCCGGCGATCGCCGCGGCCGCCTCGGTCTCGCTCGCGCGGCGCACGGTGGCGCCGACGACGAGCGCCAGCTCGGCCTCCCAGTCCACCGCGTCCGATTCGGGCGGCAGCGCGATCGGGTCGGCCGGGCCGACGAGCGCCTCCGGGTACTTGGCGAACAGCGTCGGGTACCGCGGCAGTTCGCGGCCCATCTCCAGGATGTGGTTGCGGTAGTTCAGGCCGACGCACAGGATCTTGCCCGGGCGCGGCACGACCGGGGCGAGGTCCGCACCGGCCAGCGGCCGCTCCGGGGTGACCGTCTCGGCCTGGGCGCGCCAGTCCTCCTGGGCCAGGAACGCGCCGACGTCGGGCGCGCCGAGCTCGGCGTAGCGCTCACCCTCGACTCGGATGGCGCGGGTGCCCTCGGCGGTGCGCAGGGTCGCGAGCTTCACCGCTGCCCTCCCACCCGCACGCGGTCGGCGTGCAGCCGTTCGAAGATCGGGGTGTCGCTGAAGCGGAACAGGTCCAGCTGCGTGTCGGCGGCGAGGGTCACCTCGGCCCAGGACGGCACGACGAACAGGTCGCCGTGGTCGACGGTCCACTCCTGATCGCCGACGCGGACCGTGCCGGAGCCGTCGAAGACCTGCCACACGGCCGACCCGACCTCCTGCCGCGGCGCGGTCTCGGCGCCGGCGCGCAGCCGGTGGAACTCGGCGCGGATGGTCGGCATGACGTCGCCGCCGGTGGTCGGGTTGGTGAAGCGGACCGCGGCGTGACCGGGCTCGACCACGCCCGGGTGGCCCTCGTCCTCCAGCGCGAGCTGATCGGTCAGCGCGGCGTCGGTGTGCTCCCAGCGGTAGGCGGCGATCGGCGAGTTCACCGCAGGCGCGGTCTGCGACACCGGGCGCAGGCCGGGGTGGGCCCACAGCCGCTCGGCGCGGGAGCGCTGCGGGGTTTCGGTGCTGGACACCTGCTCGGGGCCGAACTCGAAGAACGCCGAGCCGGTGTAGTGCACGAAGGGGATGTCCAGGCCGTCGATCCAGGCCATCGGCTCGCTGGCGGTGTTGTGGTGGCCGTGGAAGTGCCAGCCGGGGGTGAGCAGGAAGTCGCCGCGGCGCATCGCCACCGGGTCGCCGTTCACGACGGTCCACACGCCTTCGCCCTCGACGACGAACCGGAACGCGTTCTGGGTGTGCCGGTGCTCGGGCGCGTTCTCACCGGGGCCGAGGTACTGGATTGCGGCCCACAGGGTCGGCGTCGCGTACGGCGCGCCGCCGAGGCCCGGGTTGGCCAGCGCGATGGCGCGCCGCTCCCCGCCGCGGCCGACCGGCACCAGCTCGCCGGCCTTCTCCGCCAGCGGCAGCAGGGTCTTCCAACGCCAGGCGTGCGGGCGCATCGCCGGGGACGGGCTCATCGGCATCAGGTCGCCGATCTCGGTCCACAGTGGAACGAGCAGTTCCTCCGCGAACCCCCGGTACAGCTCGTCGAGCTCGGGGGACGGATCGGGCTGGTTGGCGGTCATCGCCTGGCCACTCCTTCCTCGGGGACGGCGGGTCGAGGAGGACGCTAGGCGATGTTCTGTCAGCAGGGATCTAGAATTCTGCTGTGAAGAACAAGCCATCCTACGCGATCGACTCGGTCGACCACGCGCTCCACCTGGCCACGGTGCTGCAGCAGGAGGGGCCGATGGGGGTGTCCGAGGCGGCCGCACGGCTGGGCGTGTCCCGTTCGACGGCGCACCGGCTGCTGCAGATGCTGGTGTACCGGGACTTCGCCGAGCAGGGCCCGGACCGCCGCTACCAGGCCGGGCCGGTGCTGCGGCCCGCGGATCCGGTCAGCGCGCCGGTGGCGTTGCTGCGCCAGGCTGCGATGCCCCACCTGCGCGCGCTGGTGGCGCGGGTGCGGGAGACGGTGAACCTGCAGGTCCTGGCAGGCACGGAGACGCGGTTCGTGGCGTCGGTGGAGTGCGACCAGATCCTGCGGGTGGGCGACCGGGCGGGCCGGGCGCTGCCCGCGCACCAGGTGTCCGGCGGCAAGGCGCTGCTGGCCGCGCTGCCGCCGGCCGAGCTGACGCGCCGGTACGCCGGGACGGACGTGGACCTCGTCCGCCTGCGGCGTGAGCTTGGCCTGGTGCGGCGGCGCGGCTTCGCGGTCAACGACCAGCTGACGGAGACCGGCCTGACCGCGGTCGGCGTGGCGATCCCGTGGCCCGCCGGGGCCGAGCCCGCGGCCGCGTTGTCGGTGGCCCTGCCGTCGGCCCGGTTCGACCACGACCTGCTGCCCACCTGGGTCGGCGCGCTGTCGGCGGCGGCGACGGCGATCGCGAACGACCTGGGCTGAGGGTCAGCCTTTCCGCGGGATCGCGGCGATCGCCTCGACCTCGACGACGTACTGCGGCGCGGCCAGAGCCGCGACCACGGCCAGCGACTGTGCCGGGAAGTCGTCGCCGGGGAACCAGAGCTTGAACGCTTCGGCCTGCGCCGCGCGGTAGCCGTCGAGGTGCTCCACCCCGCCGACGAGCGTCAGCAGCTTCACCAGGTGTTCCGGCCCGCCACCGGCGGCGGAGAGCAGCGCCTCGATGTTGGCGAAGATCTGCTCGCCCTGGGCCCGCGCGTCCGGCCCGGCGAGCGTGCCGTCCGGCCGCACGCCGAGCTGCCCGGCGAGGTAGACGATCTCGTGCCCCTCGGGCACGGACGCGAGGTGGCTGTAGCGCCCGGCGGGCGACGCGACGGTGTCGGGGTTCCAGCGGTTCACCCCGCCATGATCCACCCCGGGCGGGTGCGCGGCAACCGTCCGGGGTGGACAGACGCGCCGTCAGCCGATCTGCAGGTCCACGCAGGCGTAGAAGGCGTTGGCGGTGTCGGCGATGTTCCACACCGCCAGGAGTTTCTGCCGCCCGCTGAAGCCGCTGAGGTCGACCGGGTGCGAGACGGTCGCCGGGGGCTGCGCGCCGCCGTCGTCGACGAACCCGACGCGGGTGCCGCCGATGTAGTACTCCCACGTGCTGGTGCGGTGCTGGGCGGTCAGCCTCCAGGTGAAGGTCACCGTGTTGCCGACCGGGGTGGCGCGCCAGCCCTTGCTGTCGTCGTCGAGCTCGGCGAAGCGGGTGTTGCCGCCGCTGCAGCTGCGCAGCCCCTTCGGGCCTTCCACGCTCTGCGGTTCGTACTTGATGTCGCCGCAGGGCACGATCCCCTGTGCGCACTGGGCCTGCCTGCTCGGCGGGGAGTTGACGTAGCCGTGGGCGCTGGCGGTGCCCGGGAGGGCCACGAGGGCGATGGGAGCGAGGGCCGCCCCGGCGGCGATGGTCGCGATGCGTCGTCTGATGGTCATGTCGGCTCCTTGCGTGAACCCGGATGACTTTTGGTCTAGACCACGTGATATGGACCATAACGTGAAGTTTGTTCGCGGTCAACGGCGCGGTCGGAAAAGCACCACCTTCTGGAGCAACAGCGGCGAGACGGCGAAACCGTGCCGCTCGTAGGCCCTCACCGCGCGCGACGACGAATGCACGGTCACCCGTTCCACCCCCAGCTCCACGGCCAGCTCCAGCAGCCCGTCGATGAGCCGTCCGCCGAGGCCGGCGTCCCGCGCTTCGGGCACCACGTACACGCACTGCACGTCACCGGAGGTGCGCGAGAACGACTGGGGCGCCGGCACGCGCGGGGTGATCGCGAGGAACCCCATCCCGATCACCGCACCCTTCCGCACCAGGACGAGGCACCGGTGGGTGGTCGCGTGCTCCCGCGCCCACACGGCGAACTCCCGGACGAACCGGCCGCGGTCCACCCCCGGCGGCGGACCGTCCCGCTCGGCCACCCACCGCCACCGCAACGCGGCCACGGCCTCGAACTCCTCCGGGCGGGCAGCGCGTACTTCGATCACACCTCCGATCCTCGCAGCCCTTCCCCGTCGGACCGGTCAGCGGGGCAGCCGGACGGTGGCGACGAGTCCGCCCTCCGGCCGGGCAGCGAGTTCGAGCGTTCCGTCGTGGGCGCGGACGATGCTCGCCACGATGGCGAGCCCGAGGCCGACCCCCGCGTGCTCCCCGGTGCGGGTGCGTTTCGTGCCGCGGTGGAAGGGTTCGGTCAGCGTCGGCACCAGGTCCGGCGGCAACGGCGGCCCGGTGTTCTCCACCCGCACCACGCTCGCGTCCCCGGCCGGTCCGGTGTGGACGGTGACGGTGCCGCCGGCGGGGAGGTTGTGCACGATCGCGTTCTGGACGAGGTTCGTCACCATCCGCAGGACGAGCTCGGCCGAACCGGTGACCCGCGCCGCCTCGCCGGCGACGCCGAGCTTGATCCCGCGTCGTTCGGCGAGGGGCAGGAGTGTTTCGGCGGCTTCTTCGGCGACGAGGGACAGGTCGACGGGCTCGCGGGTGAAGCTGCGCCGGTCGCTGCGGCTGAGCAGCAGGAGCGCCTCGGTCAGGTCGATGGCCCGCGTGTTGACGACGTGCAGGCGTTCGATGAGCTCGTCCCGGTCCCACGTCGGGTCCTTGCGGGCGACGTCGAGCAGCGTCTGCGAGATCGCCAGCGGCGTGCGCAGCTCGTGCGAGGCGTTGGCGGCGAACCGCTGCTGCTCGGTGACCTGGGATTCGAGCCGTTCCAGCATCGTGTCGAGCACGTCGGCGAGCTCGTGGAACTCGTCGTCCGGGCCGTCCATGCGGATGCGGTGGGACAGCGAGCCGTCGGACGCCCGCCGCGCCGCGTCGGTGATCCTGTTCAGCGGCGCCAGCATCCGCCCGGCGAGCACCCATCCGCCGAGCAGGCCGAAGAACAGCAGGAAGGCCACCGCGGTGGCCGCGGCGGGCCCGCCGACGGCGAGCAGGCCGGGAGGGCGCCGGGGCGGCCCGGGCGCCCGGTCGGGGAACGAACGCACGAGCAGCACCCAGAGCAAGACCATCAGCAGCGCGCCGGCGAGCAGGAGGAACCCGGCGTAGCTGAGGGTGAGTTTCAGCCGCAGGCTCAGCCCGCGACGCCTATCCACGGTCTCCGCCGGTGTCGATCCGGTATCCGACGCCGGGCACGGTGGCGATGAGCCACGGCTCGCCGAGCCGTTTGCGCAGCGCGGACACGGTGATGCGGACGGCGTTGGTGAACGGGTTGGCGTTCTCGTCCCAGGCCCGCTCCAGCAGCTCCTCGGCGCTCACCACCCCGCCTTCGGCCGCGACGAGGACTTCCAGCACGGCGAACTGCTTGCGGGTGAGCGCGACGTAGCGGCCGTCGCGGTAGACCTCCCGGCGGAACGGGTCCACCCGCAGGCCCGCGATCTCGCGGACCGGCGGCCGGGCGTGCGCGCGCCTGCGGTCGAGCGCCCGCAACCGCAGGACCAGTTCCCGCAGCTCGAACGGTTTGGTGAGGTAGTCGTCGGCGCCGAGCTCGAACCCGGAGACCTTGTCGTCGATCCGGTCGGCGGCGGTGAGCATGAGGATCGGGGTGCCGCTGCCGGAGGCGATGATGTGCCGCGCGATCTCGTCGCCGGAGGGGCCGGGGATGTCGCGGTCGAGGACCGCGAGGTCGTAGGAGTTGACGCTGAGCAGCTCCAGCGCGGTGTCCCCGTCACCGGCGATGTCGGCGGCGATCGCTTCCAGCCGCAGGCCGTCCCGGACTGCTTCGGCCAGGTAGGGCTCGTCCTCCACGATCAGCACGCGCATATCGGCAGCGTAGGCAGCGCGGCATATCGCCCGCATATCCGGAGCGGATCACGGCCGCATCCGCGGGTCCTCCGACGGGTCCGGGTACATCGGCGGGCAGCCGTGGCGCACCGCGTCCGGGCGGAGTTCGTAGTGCCAGGGCTCGTTGCGGTAGATCTGGCACAGCCCGTACGCGGCGCCGTGCGCGGACAGCCACGCCGCGGCGCGGGCCGGGCCGATGTCGACGGCTTCGCCCGCCACGTGCGGCGACGTTTCCGGGGTCGCGACCCAGCGCGCGGCCTCCTGCCGGGAGCCGTGCCGGGCGACCGCGCGCCGCAGCAGCTCCTCCTGGTACTCGGGCGAGCGCCAGCCGCTGTTGACGCGGAGCTGGACGCCGTCCGCTTCGGCGGCCTTCGCCGCACGCCGCAGCGCGTCGAGGAGGTCGGCGTCGAGCTTGCCCACCGCCGGGGTTTCGTCCCACACCGAGACCGGCGCGCCGTCCGGGACGACACCGTCGGCCTCGCCGAGGGTGGTCCACGGAACCGGCGGCGCGGCGGCCACGAACAGCCGCCGCACCCCGGGCGCGGCGATCACCACCCCGGCGATCGCGAGGCCGGCGAGCACGATCCGGCGGACGCGCCGGGCGGGCGCGGGCAGTGGCAGGGTGTGGTTCATACCTCCACTGAAGGCGGGAGGCTGTTGCCACGGCGTCTGCGCTTTCCGATACGCCCGCGATATGTCCCCGCGATATGTCTTACGGGTAGTAGCGGGTCAGGGATTCCGCCACGCAGCCCGGTTTCGCCGAGCCCTCGATTTCGAAGGTGAAGTTCCGCGTCACCTGCACCCCGCCGCGGCCGACCTCCTCGACCGCGGCGATCACGGCGTGCAGCCGCACCCGGCTGCCGACCGGGACGGGCGCCGGGAAGCGGACCTTGTTGACCCCGTAGTTCAGCGCCATGCCGACGCCGGTGACCTGGAGCAGCTCGGCGACCATCGGGATGCCCCAGCTCAGCGTCATGTAGCCGTGGGCGATCGTGCGGCCGAACGGGCCGTCCGCCGCGCGGGCGGGGTGGGTGTGGATCCACTGGTGGTCCCCGGACACCTCGGCGTAGGCGTCGATCAGCTCCTGCGTCACCTCCCGCCACGACGAGCGGCCCAGGTCTCGTCCCGCGAGCGCCAGGATCTCCGGGATCCCGTTCGCCACCACCGGCATCGAAGTCACTCCCCTCAGGCCGCGACGGCCTGCGCACCGGTCGGCTCGCCGGCGCGCTCGTCGTAGTTGGGCTTGCGCAGCAACGCGAGCATGCAGCCCAGCGTCAGCACGACCTGGAACACCGCGTACACGATCACCGCGACGATCGACCCGGTCTGGTTCAGCAGGAACTGGCCCACGATCGGGGTGGTGCCGCCGAGCAGGGTGCCGCACAGCTGGTAGCACAGGGAGATGCCGGTGTAGCGCACGTTCGCGGGGAAGCGGCTGGCGAGCATCCCGGCCAGCGCCGCGTAGTACAGGCAGTGCGGCACGGTCGCGACCGCGGTGCCGATCATCGCGAGCGCGTAGTTCTCGGTGCCGATGAACAGGAACATCAGCGGCATCAGCAGGATCTCCGGCACCAGCATCACGATCACGGCGCGGGACCAGCTGCGCATCTTCGTCGCGATCACCGCGCCCCACGGCTGCACCAGGATCTGCGTGATGTTGGCGACCAGGATGATCGTCAGGAACGAGCTCTTGTCGAAGCTGAGGTCCGAGGTGGCCCAGGACAACGCGAACGTCGACTTGAAATAGGTGGCCGACAGGCCGATGGTGCAGGCGCCGATGCCGAGGACGATCAGCAGCGGCTGCGTGCGGAGCACCTCGGTGAACGGCAGCTTGGCGACCTCCTTCTTCTCGATGAGGTTCGCCATCGCCGGCGATTCGGCGACCCGCAGCCGGATGAACAGGCCGACGATCACCAGCAGCGCGGAGAACAGGAACGGCAGGCGCCAGCCCCACGAGGTGAACGCGTCGTCGGGCAGCTGGCTGATCGCCAGGAAGCAGACGGTGCTCAGGGTGTTGCCGACGGGCGAGCCCTGCTGGGCGAACGCGCCGTAGAGGATCGACTTGCCCTTGGGCGCGTGCTCGGAGGCGATGAGGACGGAGCCGCCCCACTCCCCGCCGAGGCCGATGCCCTGCACCATGCGGATCGCGATGAGGAGCAACGGCGCGGCGACGCCGATCTGTGCGTAGGAGGGCAGGACGCCGATCAGCGTGGTCGAGATCCCCATCATCAGCAGCGTGATGACCAGTGTCTTCTTGCGGCCGAGGCGGTCGCCGTAGTGGCCGAAGATCACCCCGCCCAGCGGGCGGGCGAGGAAGCCGACCCAGAACGTCGCGAAGGCCACCAGCGTGCCGAGCGCCCCGTCCAGCTCGGGGAAGAAGACCTCGTCGAAGACCAGCGCCGACGCGGTGCCGTAGATGTAGAAGTCGAACCATTCGATGGTCGAGCCGATGAACGACCCGATGCCCGCTCGTCTGGCCGCCGTGGCCGTGCTCATGGTGATTTTCTCTCCCTTGAGATCCCGTGTTGCTCGGACACCGTGCCAAACGGGACCTAGAAGAGTCCAATACCGAATCGCGGGGCCGGTAAGACGGCGGTCGTCTCAATCACGCAGGAGGATGACGGTGCGCTCCCCGGGCGCGTCCCGGTGGGCCCAGGCCGCCTCGACCTGGTCGAGCGGGAACGGGTGCGGGCGCACGGCCATGCCGCCCGCCGCGATCGCGGCGACGAGCTCGGTGAACTCCGCCTGCATGACCTGCGTGTCCACGGCGCCGAAGCCGCTGCCCAGGACCCGGAAAGCGTTGGAGCGCAGGAGGTGCCCGGACAGGGTGATCCCGTCGCCGCCCATGCCACCGATCTGCACCCAGTCGAGCAGGCGGGTGTGCTGGGTCCGCGCTCCGAGGACGGCACGCATGGCGAGTTCGGTGGGCTGCCCCCACACGTAGTCCAGGACCACGTCGACCTCGGCGGCGGCCTCGGCGAGCGCGGCCGCGGTGGCGTCCTCGTCGGGGCGGAGCTGCACGACGGCGTCCGCGCCCTGGTCGAGGAGTTCGTCGAGGCGGGCGCGGTTGCGTCCGGCGGCGATCACCCGCCCCGCGCCGAGGTGCTTGGCGACCTTGACGGCCGTCGAGCCGGCGTTGCCGGTCGCGCCGTGCACCAGGACCGACTGCCCGGCCTGGAACGGCACGCGGGTGCGCAGCGCAGTCCATGAGGACAGCGCCGGGTTCATGGTGGCGGCCACGAGCGCGGGATCGGCTCCGTCCGGAACCGGGATGACGGCGGCCGGATCGACGACGATGCGCTCGGCCAGGGTGCCTGCGCCCATGAGCATGACGTAGCCGAGGCTGCCGTCCGCCCGGCGGACGACGGCGTCCGCACCCGCCAGGGCGGGCAGTGCCTGGGGACTCGTGTAGTGCTTGCCGGCGGCGATGCCGCGCGTGGCGGGGTGCACGCCGACGGCGAGGACGTCCACCACCTCCTGGTCGGGACCAGCCTCAGGAGCCGGGACGGAGCGGAAGTGCGGCGGCTCGTCGAAGGACTCGACAAGCGCGGCGTTGATCGTGGACATGCGGATCTCCCCCCGTTTAGAAACGTCTTGGTATCTTATGGGTCCGAGACTACGTCCGCGGGTTAAGATACGCAAGCGGATCTAACCGAATGGCTGACGACAGGGGGCAGTGATGAGTGAGCGGCGGACGGAGGGCATTGCCACGCGACGCAGGGGTGCCACCCTGGAGAACGCGATCACCGATGCCGCCTGGGAGGTTCTGGTCGACCAGGGCTACCACGGCTTCACCTACGAGGCAGTCGCAGCGTGCGCCGGCACCAGCAAGCCGGTGCTCTACCGCCGCTGGCCACAGCGCGAGGACCTCCTCGTCGCCACACTCGCCCGGCACTGGCGTCCACTCGACATCCCTCCCGACACCGGCAGCCTGCGCCAGGACGCCCTCGCACTCCTGCGCACGATCAACGCCGAGCGGTCCCGCGCGGTGGTGCTCCTGCGCATCCAGCTGGCGGACTACTTCCGCGAGACCGGAACCACCTTCGACGACCTGCGCGGCCGCCTCCGCCCCGCGGACCAGACGCCCCCCTTCGCGGCGCTCGTCGAGCGCGCCGTCGAACGCGGCGAGCTCGCGGACGAGCCGCGGTCCGCGCGCCTGGTGAACCTGCCCTTCGACCTGCTGCGCCACGACATGCTGATGCGCATGGGCGCGGTCCCGGACGAGGCGATCGTCGAGATCGTGGACACCGTGTGGCTTCCCCTGCTCAGCGTGTCACCCCACGGCGCGCAATCCGCCAGGACCCCTAAGCAGGCGTAGGCAAGGCCTGCTCCGCGATCGCCAGCACCGTCCGCAACGCCGCCGACGGGTTGTCCGGCCGCCAGGCGAGCGCGGCCTGCAACCGAACCGGCTCACCCGCCAGCGGCCGGTACGCCAGCCCCGTCTGCTGGATGTGCTGGCACGACGACACCGTCAGCGTCACCCCGACCCCGGCCGCCACCAGCGCGAGGATCGTGTACGAGTCCGGCGCCTCCTGCACCACCCGCGGGTTGAACCCGGCCGAAACGCACACCCGCACGGTCGCGTCCCGCACGCTGGACCCCGCGTTGGCCGGGAAGCTCACGAACGCCTCCTCCGCCAGCGCCTCGACCGGCACCTCGTCCAGCCGCGCCAGGGGATGGTCCGACGGCAGCGCGCAGATCATCTCCTCCTCGTCGATCACCCGTGCCTCGACGCCGGGCTGGGTGATCGGCAGCCGGACGAACCCCAGGTCCAGCGAGCCGTCCGCGACGCGCGCCAGCGCCACGTTCGCATACGTCTGGCCGCGCATCACCAGCTCCAGCCCGGGGTGCGCGGCCCGCACGGCGCGGGTCAGCAGCGGCAGGCTCTCGTGGCTGGATGCGCCCGCGAACCCCACCGTCACGCGCCCGTACTCGCCCCGGCCGGCCGCGCGCGCCGCCTTCGTGGCGATGTCCAGGTCCTCCATCACCCGCCGGACCGGCGCGAGGAACGACTCGCCCGCGCTGGTCAGCCGCACCGAGCGGGTGTTGCGCTCGAACAGCTGGACCCCCAGCTCCTTCTCCAGCTGCCGGATCTGCTGCGACAGCGGCGGCTGCGCCATCTGCAGCCGCTTGGCGGCGCGCCCGAAGTGCAGCTCCTCGGCCACGGCCAGGAAGGACGTGAGGTAACGCAGCTCCATTATTACCAGCTCCGTCTTGATCTGACTCCGATTCGGTATTGGACACTAATCAATCTCGGTGGCACGGTGAAGACCGCCCCATCCACGAGCAGCACAGGAGCGCGACGATGCCCCGCCCGGGTCCGGACAAGACGATGAGCCTGCGCGACGCGGTCGCGGCTTTCGTGCACGACGGGGACACCGTCGCGCTGGAGGGGTTCACGCACCTCATCCCCACCGCGGCCGGGCACGAGATCATCCGCCAGGGCCGCCGCGACCTCACCGTCGTCCGGATGACCGCGGACATCGTCGTCGACCAGATGCTCGCCGGCGGGTGCGTGCGCAAGCTGGTGTCCTCGTTCGTCGGCAACTCCTCCGCCGGGTCGCTGGGCGAGCTGCGCCGCCGGATCGAGCACGCCGACCCCGAGCCGCTGGAGTTCGAGGAGTACAGCCACTACGGCCTGATCTGCCGCTACCTCGCCGGGGCGCAGCGCCTGCCGTTCTACCCGCTGCGCTCCTACGCCGGCTCCGACCTGCCTGGCGTCAACCCGAACATCCGCAAGGTCGCCTCCCCCTACGGCGACGAGCAGATCTACGTCGTCCCGCCGGTCAACCCGGACGTCACGATCATCCACGCCCAGCGCGCCGACCGGGCGGGCAACACCCAGATCTGGGGCCTGACCGGCATCCAGGCCGAGGCGGTGTTCGCCGCGGACAAGGCGATCGTCGTGGTCGAGGAGATCGTGGCCGACGAGGTGGTCCGCTCCGACCCGAACCGCACGGTGGTGCCCGCGCACGCCGTGGACGCGGTGGTCGAGGTCCCGCGCGGGGCCCACCCGTCGTTCGCGCAGGGCTACTACGACCGCGACAACGCCTTCTACCGCGCGTGGTCGGGCATCAGCAGGGACAAGGAGAAGCTGGCCGCGTGGATGGCGGAGTGGGTGCACGGCACGGCCGACCACGCCGAGTACGTCGCCAAGCTGGGCGAGGAGTTCTGGGCCGGCCTCGCGGTCGGCGAAGCGCTGAGCGAACCGGTGAACTACGGACGGAGGCTCTGACATGACCACCTCGAGTGAAATCCTGTCCGTCGTCGCCTCCCGCGAGCTGGCGGGCAAGCGCACGGTGTTCGCCGGCATCGGCCTGCCCACGCTGGCCGCGTCGCTGGCCCACCTGACGGTCGCGCCGGACCTGGAGATCGTCTACGAGTCGGGCGTGTGCGGGGCGCACCCGTCGCACCTGCCGGAGACCATCGCCGACGCCGTGCTGATCACCGGTGCCGAGGCGGTGCTGTCGATGCCCGCGTTGTTCGGCTACGTGCTGCAGGGCGGGCACATCGACGTCGGGTTCCTCGGCGCCGCGCAGATCGACCGCTGGGGCAACCTGAACTCCTCGGTGATCGGCGACTGGCACTCCCCGAAGGTGCGGCTGCCCGGTTCCGGCGGCGCGATGGAGGTCATGGCGAACTCGCGCGAGGTGTTCGTGGTGATGCGCCGCCACGACCCCCGGTCCTTTGTGGACGAACTGGACTTCTGCACCTCGCCCGGCCCCGACCGGGCCCTCGCCGACGGTGTGCGGCCCGCCGGGCTCGGCGTCACCAGGGTGATCACCGAACTCGGCATCCTCGCGCGCAGTGGCCCGGGAGAGGAGCTGAAGCTGGTCGCGCTGCACCCTGGCGTCACCGTGGACCAGGCGCGCGAGTGCACCGGCTGGCCGCTGGAGGTGGGCGGCGACCTGACGGTGATCGAACCGCCGAGCGAGGCCGAACTACGGTTGCTGCGCGAAGATGTCGACCCGGAGCGGGTGTATCTGCGATGAAGGAGAGGACCGTGCGCATCAGGATCGTCGGGACCGGGGTGATGGGCCGCGGGATCGCCCAGTGGGCCGCGACCGCCGGGCACACCGTGGAGCTGGCCGACGCCCGGCCGGAGTCGGTCGGCGAGGCCGTGGAGTTCGTCCGCGGCATGCTCGACCGGGCCGTGGCGAAGGGCCGCAGCACCGCCGAGGAGGCCGCCGCGATCGGCGCGCGCCTGGTGCCGCTGGACTCCCCCGCACAGCCGGGCGAGGCGGACCTGGTGATCGAGGCGATCCGGGAGGACCTGGACACCAAGGCCGCGCTGTTCACCGAACTGGAGAAGGCATTGCCGCCCACGACGGTGTTCGCCACGAACACCTCGTCGCTGCCGGTCACGCAGATCGCGGCGCGGCTGTCCGATCCGTCCCGCCTGGTCGGGCTGCACTTCTTCAACCCGGCGCCGCTGATGAAGATCGTCGAGGTGATCCCCGGCGCCCGGACCCGGCCCGAGGTGGTGGACACGGTGTCCGCACTGGTCCGGGACACCGGGCACAGCGCGGTCGTCGTGTCGGACACGCCGGGCTTCCTGATCAACCACGCCGGCCGCGGGCTGGTCACCGAGGCGCTCGCGCTGCTGGAGCGCCAGGCCGCGGAGCCGGCCGAGCTGGACCGCATCGCGCGTGACGTGCTGGGCCTGAAGATGGGCCCGTTCGAGCTGATGGACCTCACCGGGCTGGACGTCACCGCGACGGTCATCGAGTCGATCTGGGCCGGGTTCCGCTACTCCGACCGCCTGCGCGCGTCCTTCCTCACGCCGAACCGGGTCGCCGCCGGCCTGCACGGCCGCAAGACGAAGCAGGGCTGGTTCGACTACACCGAGGGCGCCGAAAAGCCCGTCGAGAAGCCCATCACCGGGGACGCGGATCGTCCGGTGTGGACGGACGACGACGAACTGCGCGCCGCGCTGAGCGAGGCCGGGGCGAAGGTCGCCGACACGCTCGCCGAGGACGCGGTCGCGCTCGTCACCACGTGGGGCACCACGGTCGCCACCGCGATCGCCGCGCAGGGGCTGCCGCCGGAGCGGACGTTCGGCGTCGACCCGCTGTCGATCCGGGCCGCGCGCCGGGTGCTGGCGATCACCCCGGCCGCCGACCCGGCCGCGGCCCGGGACGCGCGAGCGGTCCTGGCCCGCGGCGACAAAGCGGTGTCGGTGGTGCGGGACGTCGAAGGCGGTGTGGCGCAACGGCTGGTGTCGTCGATCGTCTCGGTGGCCGCCTCGATCGCCGAGCAGGGCATCGCCGCGCCCGCCGACATCGACCTCGGCGTGCGGCTCGGGCTCGGCTACCCGCGCGGCCCGCTGGCCTGGGGCGACGAGGTCGGCCCGGCCCGGCTGCTCACGCTGCAGCGCGCGCTGCACGAAGCCACCGGCGACTCGCGCTACCGCCCGACGCGGTGGCTGGCCGAACGCGCGCAGCTCGGCCTGCCGCTGACCGCCGCGGGCACCGTGCCCGAAGACGTCTGAGGAGGAGAAAGCCAATGCTGGCACGGGATTTCGGTCTCACCGAGACCCAGCGCGACTTCCGCCGGATGGCGGCGGAGTTCGTGGACGCCGAGATCGCGCCCAACGCCCGGGAGTGGGACCGCGCCGAGCACGTCGACCAGTCCGTGGTGCGGCGGCTCGGCGAGCTGGGGTTCCTCGGCCTGACCCTGGACGAGCGGTACGGCGGCGTGGACGCCGACATGCTGTCCTACGTCCTGGTCACCGAGGAGCTGGGCCGCGGCGACTCCGCGGTGCGCGGGATCGTGTCGGTGTCGCTCGGCCTGGTGTCGAAGACGATCGCCGCGCACGGCACCGACGAGCAGAAGCAGGAGTGGCTGCCGCGGCTGATCAGCGGTGAGGCGCTGGGCTGCTTCGGCCTCACCGAACCGGGCACCGGCTCCGACGCCGGGTCGCTGAGCACCCGCGCCAAGCGCGACGGCTCCGACTGGGTGATCAACGGCAGCAAGATGTTCATCACCAACGGCACGTGGGCGAAGGTCGCGCTGACCTTCGCACGCACCAGCGACCGCGGCATCACCGCGTTCCTGGTGCCCACCGACTCCCCCGGCTTCACGGCGACGGAGATCAAGGGCAAGCTGGGCCTGCGCGGCCAGGCGACCGCCGAGCTGACCTACGACAACGTCCGCGTGCCCGATTCGGCGCGGCTCGGCGAGGTCGACAAGGGCCTCGGCATCGCGCTCGGCACGCTGTCCCGCGGCCGGATCTCGGTGGCCGCGGGCGCGGTCGGCGTGGCGCAGGCGGCCTTGGACGCGGCCACCCGCTACGCGACCGAGCGGGAGCAGTTCGGCAAGCCGATCGCGTCGTTCCAGCTGGTCCAGGAGCTGCTCGCGGACGCGGCGGTGGATGTGCAGGCGTCGCGGCTGCTCACCCACCAGGTCGCGCGCATGGCCGACGCCGGGATGAAGCCGAAGGAGTACGCCACCGACGCTTCGGCGGCGAAGTACCACGCGAGCGAGACCGCGGTGCGCGTGACGAACAACTGCCTGCAGGTGTTCGGCGGGTACGGGTTCATCGACGAGTACCCGGTCGGCAAGTACGTCCGCGACGCCCGCGTGCTCACCCTCTACGAAGGCACCAGCCAGGTGCAGAAGCTGATCATCGGCCGGGACCTGACCGGCGTCAACGCGATGACGTGATGCCCAGCCGCGCCAGCTGCTGGTCGAAGGGGACGAACTCGTCCTCCGCGGCCACGGCCGGCGTGGCGGGCCGCCCGCTCACCGCGGCGGCCAGCTCACCGGCGGCGCGCTCGATGCGCGCGGTCAGGTCGCCGTCCGGCCCGTCGGAGGCGCCCCAGTCCTCCGAGGCGGCGAAGACGGCGGTCGGCATGACGTCGGCGCGCAGGTAGGCGAACAGCGGCCGCAGCGCGAACTCCAGCGCGAGCGAGTGCCGGGCGGTGCCCGCGGTCGCGGCGATGAGGACCGGCTTGCCCTGCAGCGAGCCGGCCTCGATCACGTCGAAGAACGACTTGAACAGGCCGCTGTAGGAGGCGTTGAAGATCGGCGTCACCACGATCAGCCCGTCGGCGCGGGTGACGGTCTCGACGGCGTCCCCCAGCTTCGGGCTCGGGAAGCCGGTGACCAGGTTGTTCGCGATGTCGGTGGCGAGGTCGCGCAGCTCGACGACCTCGACCGCGGCGCCGGTCTCGCGTGCGGCGGCCTGCGCCAGGCGGTCACCCAGCAGCCGCGTCGAGGAAGGGCTGCTCAGGCCGGCCGAAACGACCACGAGTGTGCGGGACATGGACCTCACCCTGCTCAGGTAGTTGTGCGTTCAACTAGATACGCCAACGGCTGGGAAGGGTCGGATATTCCGGCGGTCACGGGTGCTCGGCACGCGCCGCCGACTCGTGCGTGATCACCCCAGACCTACGAGCGCCTGCGCCGAGGCCGGGGCGAGGCGCTGGCCAAGCAGAGCAAGCGGAGCGGCGACGCGACAGCGGCCGGACCGGTCGGTCGCGTGGTCCGGCACTTTCCCATCGGGTCCGACGAACCGAACCGGTTCAGGTGGGATCCCCGCATCGAGTGGGACGAGAAGGTCCCGCACTGACAGTGGGGCGCCACCGGCGTTCCGGCGGCGCCCTCGCCATCACTGGCGGTAGGACTCGACCTCGCTGACCGGGCGGGCCTGCGCCTGGTCCGGGTCCTCCCCGAACTCGCGCGCGGCCCGGCGCTGGCGGAGCAGGTCCCAGCACTGGTCCAGCTGCTCCTCGACCCGGCGCATCCGGGTGCGGTCCTCGTCGCTCAGGCCGTCGCCGACCGAACGCGACCGCAGCTCGTGCTCCTCGGCGATCAGCTTGTCGATGTTGGCGATGATGTCCTGGTCGGCCATGGTGTTCTCCTCGTTCCGGTGTCCGGGTCCGAACCTACCCGCGATCAACCCGGTCCACGCGAGTAGCTGCGCCCCTTCCAGGCCGCGCCGCGCCCGCGCCAGTGCCGCACGGCCGAGTCGACGGTCATCAGCAGGTACAGCGTCGCCGTGACGGGCAGCAGCAGCGACGCGGGCCACGGCTGCCGGTAGTAGCGCAGCATCGGGACGTAGGTGAGGGTCATCACGAGCCACGCGGCGAGGGCGAGGAGGCGTGCGGGGCCGGCGCAGGCGAGGGTCAGGACCGGGGGCGCGAGGAACACCAGCGCGAGTCCGAGCACGGTGCCGGCCAGAAGCGCCGGGGAGTGCCGCAGCTGGGTGTAGGCGCTGCGGGCGACCATGTCCCACAGCGAGCGCAGGGACGGGTACGGGCGGACGCTGCGCACGTCGCCGGCCAGGCCGAGCCAGATCCGGCCCCCGGCGCGTTTGAGCAGCCTGCCGAGGGCGACGTCGTCGATCACCGCGTCCCGGATCGCGGCCACTCCCCCCGCCCGCTCCAGCGCGACGCGCCGGACGAGGCAGCACCCGCCGGCCGCCGCGGCCGTGCGGCCGGGGCCGTTCACCCGGCGGAACGGGTAGAGCATCGCGAAGAAGTACACGAAAGCGGGAACGACCAGCCGCTCCCAGCCGGTGCGGGTGCGCAGGCGCGCCATCTGGGACACGAGATCGCGCTCGCCCGCGGCCTCGACCAGCGCGGTGACCGAGTCCGGGCCGTGCGCGATGTCGGCGTCGGTGAACAGCAGGAAGTCCGGCTCGCCGGCCTGCTCGACGCCGTGGGCGAGCGCCCACAGCTTGCCGGTCCAGCCGGGCGGCCGGTCACCCGGTGCGGTGACGGTGAGGCGGCCGCCGCCCAGGGCGCGCGCGACGCCGGCGGTGCCGTCGCCGCTGCCGTCGTCGACGAGGATCAGCCTCAGCGGCCCCGGGTAGCGCTGGGCGAGCAGCGCGGGCAGTGTTTCCGGCAGGATTCCGGCCTCGTCGCGGGCGGGTACGACGACCGCCACGGAGGGCCACGCCGCGGGCGTCCGGCGGGGCGGTAACCGCTGGTCAGTGCACCAGAACCGGGTGGCGGCCAGCCACAGCCAGGCCACCAGCGCGACCAGGCCGACGATGATCATGAAGAACAGTTTCCCACCCGGGAATCGTGACGTACCGGATCCGATGGGGTAAGGTCGTTCTTGTCGGGAGTTTTTCGCAGGCTGGCAACCGGGCCGGTTTCGTTCCCTTCGGTTGGCCCTTCGTGGTTGATCCTCCACGAGAGAAGTTTCCTTTTTGACCTCTCCCACTTCCGTCGTCCCGGACCGGAAGAGCCCCAAGCCGTTGCTGTCGGAACAAGCGTCGATGACCGAGATGGTGGTCATCCGGGCGTTCCTGATCATCCCCTTCGTCGCGCTGATCGCGGCCGTTCCCGTGTTCTGGGGCTGGGGACTGAGCTGGCTCGACCTCGCCGTCGCCGCCGCTTTCTACACGGTGTCCACTTTGGGCATCACGATCGGCTACCACCGCTACTTCACGCACGGTGCGTTCCGCGCGAACCGTCCACTCCGGATCGCGCTGGCGATCGCGGGGAGCATGGCCGCGCAGGGACCGGTGATCGGCTGGGTCGCCGACCACCGCCGCCACCACGCGTTCTCCGACCGTGCGGGCGATCCGCACTCGCCGTGGCTGTTCGGCACCTCGCCTGCCGCGCTGGCCAAGGGTTTCTGGCACGCCCACATGGGCTGGCTGTTCGGCCGCGACCGGACCAATGTGGACCGTTTCGCGCCGGATCTGGCCGCGGACCCCGACATCCGCGCGGTGGACCGGTTGTTCCCGCTCTGGGTTTCGTTGTCCGTGCTGCTGCCGGCGCTGATCGGCGGGCTGGCCACGATGTCCTGGCAGGGCGCGCTCACCGGGTTCCTGTGGGCGGGTCTGGCGCGGGTTTCGTTCCAGCACCACGTGACCTGGTCGGTGAACTCGATCTGCCACATGATCGGCGACCGCCCGTTCGCCAGTCGCGACCGCTCGGCCAACTTCTGGCCGCTGGCGATCCTGTCGATGGGCGAGTCGTGGCACAACTCCCACCACGCCGACCCGACCTGCGCCCGCCACGGCGTGCGCCGCGGGCAGATCGACGTGTCCGCCCGGGTGATCTGGGCGTTCGAACGTCTCGGCTGGGCCTGGCAGGTGCGCTGGCCCACCGAGCAACGGCTGGCCCGGCTGGCCGTGAAGTCGTCCGCACCGTCGAAGGGATCGTCATGACCTGGGCTCGCCACGCTTCCGAACAGCAACCCGAGACCGGCCCGATCGCCGAGGCACGGGCCCGGATGGCGCAGGACGAGGCGATCGCCAACCACCGCGCGGCGCGCACGGTCGCCGACCACGCGTTGGACGTCCACGACTGCCGCGAGCTGCTCGACATGCTCGGGCTCACCACGAAGAGCGCGGCCTCCGCGCTCTGATTGTTAGAGAAAATATCAAGGAGAAACACATGGCACAGGGCACCGTCAAATGGTTCAACGCCGAAAAGGGCTTCGGCTTCATCGCGCAGGAGAGCGGACCGGACGTCTTCGTCCACTACTCGGAGATCGACGGCAACGGCTTCCGCAGCCTTGAAGAGAACCAGCAGGTGACCTTCGAGATCACGCAGGGCGCCAAGGGCCCGCAGGCGAGCCGCGTCAGCATCGTCTGACCCTCGCGCGACTGTTCAACGGGCCGGTTCCCCACGGGGGACCGGCCCGTTGCCGTTCGCGGGCACTGCCGGTCCATTGCCGCTCACGCAGAATGATCACCAGCGCCGCCTAGCAACCCCGCCGCGGCCAGGCAGGCGCACCCACTAGCGTGCCACAGCCCACCCGCCCGAGCGGACCATCTGCTGCCGCCCCCCAAACCCGCCTCCCGCCCCGGGCAGGCGCACGGGCCTCCGGAACGCTGCTCGCGCAGCACCGCCCGCCACCAGACCCACTCCGTCGGCCCGCCGCCGCTTCCGGCGGGCTCACCGCCCCTACCGTCAGGCCGCCGTCAGGTCCGGCAGCCCGGCCGGTGTGCCCGCGTCGATCCACCTCGCCAGGCGGTCGCGCGTGAACAGCTCGTCCAGCACCATGAACGCGGCGCCCACCACCCCGGCCTGGTCGCCCAGCGACGAGCGCACGATGCGCAGGTCCCGCGTCGCCAGTGGCAGGGACCGTCCGTAGATCACCTCGCGGATCGTGGCGAGCAGGTGGTCGCCCGCGCCGGCCACGCCACCGCCGATCAGCAGCAGCGACGGGTTGAAGAAGCTCACCAGCATCGCCAGCTGGTCGCCGATCAGCCGTCCCGCGCGCTGGATCAGCTCCAGCGCCGCGCGGTCGCCGTTCTGCGCCGCCCACGCCACGTCTTCCGCCGTGACCACACCGTTCTCCGCGAGGCGCTCGGCCAGGATGGGGCTGCCGCCGTCCTTCGCCGCGGCCTCGCCGTCCCTGGCCAGCGCGGCGCCGCCGGCAAGCGCTTCCAAGCAGCCGACGTTGCCGCACCGGCACACGACCGAGGTGTCGGCGCGCGCCGCCGTGTGCCCGATGTCGCCGGCGCACCCCTGGCTGCCCCGGTGCAGGTGGCCGCCGGAGATGAGCCCGGCGCCGATCCCGGTGCCGATCTTGACGTAGAGGTAGTCCCGCGCCCCGGCCGCCGCGCCCGCCCGGAACTCGCCGAGCGTCATCGCGTTCACCTCGTTGTCCACCCACACCGGTGCGTTGTGCCGCCGGGCGAAGTGGTCGCGCACCGGGTAGCCGTCCCAGCCCGGCATGATCGGCGGGGCGCTGGGCCGCCCGGTGGCGAACTCGACCGGTCCGGGCAGCCCGATGCCCACACCCCACACCTCGGCGTCCGGCCGGCCGGCCAGCAGGTCGTCGAAGAGGGCGCCGACCTGGGCGAGCACGGGTTCCGGCCCGCGGGCGACGTCGGAGGCCTCGGTGCGCTGCGCGAGCAGGTTCCCGGCGAGGTCGGTGAGCCCGGCGCTGATGCTGGTCGCGCCCAGCTCGGCGGTGAGGATCACCCCGGCGCCGGAGCGGAACCGCAGCTCCCGCGGCGCGCGCCCGCCGCTGGAGGGCCCCAGCTCGCCGTCCTCCAGCAGCCCGGCGCGCATCAGGTGACCGACACGCTGGCTGATGACGGTCCGCCCGAGGCCCGACCGCCTGCCCAGCTCCGGCCGGGTCCGCGCGGCGCCGGAGCGCACCAGGTCGAGCACCAGGACCAGATCGTCGAGCTGGTCGGACGGGATGGTTGCGGTCACGGGGGTCCCTTCGCTCGCACTACCCGGAAATTCGTACCAGGCCCGGCGCTCAGCCGGGCGTGACCTCCACCCAGTCGCGGCGGGCGGCGGAGCTCAGGACCGCCTCGGTGATGGCCGTCGCGCGGGCGCCGTCGGCCAGTGTCGGGAGGCCGTCGGGCTTTTCGCCGCGCATCGCGGCGTAGGCGTCGGCGATGAAGCCGGTGAAGGAGTCCAGGTAGCCCTGCGGGTGGCCGGCCGGGACGAGGTTGCGGGAGGTCGCGTCGGCGCCGAGGGCGGGGTCGCCGCGGTGCAGGATCCGCGTCTCCTCGCGCCCGCCCATCCACAGGACCTCCGGATCCTGCTGGTCGAACGCGTACTCGGTGTCCGGCGTGTCGATCCGCAGCTGCAGCTGGTTGCGCCGCCCCGGCGAGATCTGGCTGATCACCGCCGACCCGAACACGCCCTGCTCGGTCTCGAACTGCAGCAGCGCAGCGTCCTCGGTGTCGACCTCGACGCCCGCCCGCACCGGCACGACCCGCGGCAGCACCGCGTGCACCCGCGCGATCCGCTGCCCGGTGACGAACTCCGCCAGATCGCACCAGTGCACCCCGATGTCACCGAACGCGCGCGACGGCCCGCCGAGCCCGGCCTGCACGCGCCAGTTCGTGTCGCTGTCGCGGGAGAGCCAGTCCTGCAGGTAGACGCCGTGGATCAGCCGGACCGGCCCGCCGCGCACGCGGTCCCGCACCTCGCGCACCACCGGGTAGAAGCGGTAGGCGAACGGGACGGCGACCACCCGGTCGGTGTCCCGCCACCGCCGCACGAGGTCGGCGACCTCGGCGCTGCTGGTGCCGACCGGCTTCTCCAGCACGACGTGCTTGCCCGCGTCGAGCGCGATGCGGGTCAGCGGTGCGTGCAGGGCGTTCGGGGTGCAGACGTGGACGACGTCGATGTCCGGGGCGGCCGCCAGCTCCTCGGCGCTGTCGACGGCGGTTCGCGCGCCCAGCTCCGCCGCGGCTTCGCGGGAGCGGGCGGGCGTGGACGCCGCCACCGCGGCCAGGTCCTGCCCCAGCGTGTGCACCGCACGGGCGTGCACGGCTCCGATGAATCCGGCGCCGATGATCCCGGCCCGCAACGGCATGCTCACTTCTCCCCCTGTCGACAGGTCTTCTGCACTACTGAAATCATCTAATGCATACCGTGAACAAAAGTCAAGCCGCAAAAAGGGGCGTCGTCCTCGACCAGCCTGGGGGTCACTGGGAGAACGACGCCTCCACCATCATAGCCGCTTCCCGGCGGGGCGTGCAGGGTGAACGGATCCGGACACGAAGAAGGCCGGCGAGCCCCCAGGCCCCGCCGGCCGCGCATCCGCTTCAGCGGATGACGTGGGCCAGAATAGGGGCTGGACACCTCAGTTTGTCAACGGCTCCCGGCTGACTCAGAATGGCTGCCGACCACCGGCCGTCCGCCAAGGCGGACGATCCCTTCGAGCACGAGGAACTTCATGGACCAGGGCGGGCAGGAGGGCGGCTCACTCGCCGCCAAGATCACGCACCTGATCACCACCCTCTACCCCGAGGGCAGGCCCGGGTACGCGAAGCTCGCGGCGCAGATCCGCGAGCGCACGGGGGCGACGCTGTCGAGCACCTACCTGTGGGAGCTGGCCAGCGGCCGCAAGCGCAACCTGACGCAGGACACGCTGGGCACGCTCGCGGCGTTCTTCGGCGTGCCCGCGGAGTACTTCCTGGACGACGCGGTGACCTCCCGTGTCGACGCCCAGCTCGAGCTGGCGCAGGCGCTGCGCAACCACAAGGTCCGGTCCATCGCGCTGCGCGCGGACGGGCTGTCCGACGATACCCTGGACGCGCTGCTGGCCATGGTCACCGAGGCCCGCAAGATCGAGCGGCTCGGGCCGCCTGCCGAGCAGCCGGAGGACGAGCCGGGCGCGTAGACCGGGCAGGCGCCGCGCCGGCTCGCGGACGACGCGCGAGCGGAGGTGACGGCAGCGCGATGGTGACGCGACGCGACCTGCGACGGTGCCAGGCCCTGGTGGCCGACCTGCCGCTGCCCCAGCCGTTTTCGGTGCCCGCGCTGGTGGACGCCCTCGCGGCGCGGCGCGGCCGCCCGATCCACGTGCGCACGCTGCCGCCCGGGTCCGGCAGGTTGGCGTGCGGGGCGTGGATCCGGCTGGCGACGGCGGACGTGATCTACGTCGAGGAGAAGACGAGCCGGGTGCACCGCGACCACATCGTGCTGCACGAGATCGGCCACCTGCTGTGCGACCACAGCGGCACCGGCGGCGGGGCGCACCCGTTGGCGCGGGTGCTGCCCGACCTGTCGCCGGACCTGATCGAGCGGCTGCTGACCCGCACCGGGTACACCACGGAGGAGGAACAGGAGGCCGAGCTGGTCGCGAGCCTCATCCGGACCGCCGCGCAGGCCCGCGCCACCTGGACGACGACCGGAGCACTCCGCGAGTTCGAAACGGCGCTCGGCCTGCGCGGGACGTGGGAGTGACCGGCGCGCGGCCGGGGCCGGTGGGAGCAGGCGGTGTGCTGCGCGGGATTGCCCGGCTCCCGGCGGTTCCGGCAAGCGTCCCTGGCGCCGCGACCGGTCGCGCTACCAGCAACCGCGCCGGTCCCAGCACCGCACCGGATCCGCGCCACTGCCCCGCGCCACGCCGTGGAGGCCATCCGTGAACCCGGCCGTCCTGCAGAGCGCGAGCACCGACCTCCTCGTCGCCGGCACCCTGCTCCTCTGGGTCTCGCTGCTGATCCGCGCCCCGGCCGCCCGGCGCTCGCCTCCGCGGCGGCGCATGCTCATCGCGATCGCCAGCCTCGCCACCTCGATCACGGTCGCCCTCGATCCGGTCACCGGCCTGGTCAACCGCGCGCTCCGGCTCGGCGACACGTGCGGCATCGTGGTCAACGTCTGGGGCGTGGTCAGCTCCGCGCTCATCCTCGACTTCGTCCTCGCCGCCACCTCCCGCCGCCGCCCGCTGCTGGTCTACGGCGCCGCCGCGCTGGTGAGCGCCGCCTTGCTGCTGCTCAACACCGGCGCCACCGCGGCGGCCTGCGTCACCCAGGCGGACGCGCCGTGGTTCGACCTGTTCTGGCTGCTGCTCTGCCTCGCGCACGTGCTGGGCACCGGCCCCGCCGCGGTCCTGTGCGCCCGCTACGGCCGCCGCGCCACGACCCGTCCCCTGCGCGCCGGCCTGTACGTGCTCGCCACCGGCTTCGCGTCCTCGACCGTCTTCTGGGGCCTGGTCGCGCCCGCCTACCTGGTCACGCGCTCACCGTGGGTGGCCGCGACGTTCCCGCTCAACGTCGCGGTCACCGCGTGGGTGATGGCGCTCGGCACGGCCCTGCCGCAACTGCTGCGGCTGCACCGGTCCGTGCACGACCGCCGCACCTTGCGCAGGCTGGAACCGTTGTGGCGGCGGCTGGTCGCGGCGGTGCCGCAGGTCCACCTGCCGGAGAACGGCCGCTGGGCCAGCGACCTGCGGCTGTACCGCCGGGTCATCGAGATCCGCGACGCGGTCCTGGTCCTGCGCGACTACGTCGCCCCGGCCACGCTCGCGGCGGCCCGCGCGCACGCCGGCTCCGAAGCCCTCGCCACGGCCTGCTGGCTCCCGCTGGCCGAAGCTGCCAAACGACGCGGCGCGCACCCGCGCACGGCGCCCCCGCCGGGCGAGGACTGCTCGGGCGACGAGTGGGCCGACGAGGTCGGCTTCGCGCTCACCCTCGCCGAGCACCAGGACTCCGCTCTGGTCCGGTCCTTCCGGCCGGACGCCGAGCTCACTCAGCGGTAGTAGCCCTCCACCGGCACGCGCGCCTCCTCGAACAGGAACGGGCCCTCCTGCGGCACCGGCTTCGCCACGACGGGCGCGGTCGGCTCCTTCAGGCTCTCCAGCTGCTCACCGGACAACGCGAACACCACGCGCCCCAGCCCGGACCGCGCCAGCGCGCCCTCGCACATCCCGCACGGCTGGCAACTGGTGTACATCGTGGTGCCGGCCGCCGTCTCCGGGTCCAGCTCACGCGCCGCCCACCGGGCCAGTTTCTGCTCGGGGTGGGCGGAGATGTCCCGGTCGGTGATCGTCGTGTTGCGGTCCTCGGCGAGGATCCGCCCGTCGGGACCGACCAGCAGCGACCCGAACGGCGGGTTGCCCGACGCCCGGGCCTCCCCCGCCAGCTCGATCGCGCGCCGCAAGTACTTCTCGTCGTCGGACATCAGCCCTCCAGATGGGCGCGGACGGTCGCCAGCGCCTGCCACGCGGCCTGCGGCCGCAACGTTTCCGCCGGGTCACCACTGAACGGGTCGAGCACCACGGTCTCCGCGCCCAGCACCCGCAACTCTTCGAGGTCGGCCACGATCTGCTCGATGGTGCCCTCACCGGCCAGCCGCTCCCCGGTGATCGGACGGCCGGTCAGGCGCAGCGCGATCCGCGGCACCAGCGACGGCACCGGCTGGCCCGCTTCGTCGGCCAAGGCCTTCAGCTTCCCGGTCGCCGACCGGAACCACTCGGGCGCGAACCGCAGCGGGTGCCACGGCTCACCTCGCCGCACCGCCCGCCGCATCGCCGCGGGGCTGTTCCCGCCGATCCACAACGGGATCTGCGCGGTGCGGTAACCGGGATCGGCCCACGCCTCGCGCAGCGCGTCGAGGTACTCGTCGGTCAGCGCGCCGCGCCGCTCGAACGGCACGCCCAGCGCCGCGAACTCCTGGCGCGCCCAGCCGACCCCGACGCCGAGCACCAGCCGCCCACCGCTGAGGGCGTTCAGGTTCGCCGCCATGCGCGCGGTCAGCAGCGGGTGCCGGTAGGGCAGGACGAGCACCGTGGTGCCGAGCCGGATCCGCTCGGTCACACCGGCCAGCCAGGACAACGTCGTGAACGGCTCGTAGAACGGCGCCGGGTACTGCTCCGCCACGTCCGCCGTGATCGCCACGTGGTCGGACACCATCAGCAGGTCGTAACCCAGGCCCTCCACCGTCCGGCCCCAGTCGCGCAGCACGCCCGGATCCGTGCCGGGGCCGAAGTTCGGAACATTCACACCGATTCGCACGGCATCCAGGTTAGGCAGCGATCACCGGCACGCACACCGATTCCTTGCGGTCTTCCCGGCCGTCCACCGTGGATCTCCCGGTATTTTCGGCTTATGACCGAGACTCTCGACGCGACCGACTGGGCGATCCTCACCGAGCTGCAGCGGGACGGCCGGGTGCCGCTGACCGAGCTGGCCCGCCGGGTCAACCTCAGCGCCTCCGCGACGACCGAACGGGTCAAGCGGCTCGAAGCGTCGGGCGTGATCACCGGCTACCGCGCGGAGGTCGACCTCGGCAAGGTCGGGTACCCGGTGCTCGCCGTGGTGCGGCTGAAGTACCCGGGCAGCAGGCACGAGCCGCTGCACCGGCTGCTCGCCGAGCGCTGCGAGATCCTGGAGTGCCTGCGCACCACCGGCGACGACTGCTACACGCTGAAGGTCGCGGCGGCCTCGATGGAGCACCTGGAGGAGGTCGCGGACCAGCTGGCGCAGTTCGGGAGCACGACGACGAGCGTGGTGTACCGGCGGACGCTGCCCGCGCGCGGTCCCGCCGGACCGCCGGCAGTCAGACCAGCGGTCGTCCCGAACGCAGGCGGCGGCGCAGGTCCCAGAGGTAGGCGTTGAACGGGAACTCCCGCAGGAGCTTCGGGGACAGCCGCACCCCCAGTCCGACCGCCTTGAGCACCCGCTCGAACCGGCGCTGGTCGCGTGGCGTCCAGTCGAGCTTCATCTCCTCGCGGAACCGGCCGGGCAGGAACCCGGTGGTGACGAACCGGTTGACCGGCCCCAGCGTGCGGCTCACGAAGGTGGGCAGGAACTTCAGGTCGGCGATGTCGAGCAGGTGCTGCCGCACCTTGTCGTCGATCGAGATTTCGGCCAGCGCCTCGTTCCAGTACTCCTCGAAGGCCCGCCGGTCGGCGGGCCACATGTCCTCCTTGACCTGCAGCGTGGTGCCCAGCCGCGCGGAGTTCCGGTAGATCTCCTCGGTCTGCTCGGGCGTCAGCGGCCCGATGAACGCCTCGTAGACGTCCTCGAACCCGCGGTACAGGCACGCGGCGACCCACAGTTGCAGCTTCGGGTCGAAGGCGTTGTAGGACACCGGGCTGGACGGGGTCGAGCGGACCCGCGCGTGCGAGGCGTTCACGGCCTTGCGGTAGGCCTTGCGCTCCTCGTCGGTGCCCAGCGCGGCCACGGCCAGGTAGGTGACCGTGGTCCGGCTCCGCTTGATCGGGTGCTTGAACAGGTTCCCGCTGTCCACGCGGCTCTCGTACACGCCGTAGCCGACGGCGGGGTGCGCGAGCTGCATGATCACGTTCGCGCCGCCGGCCAGCAGGCCGGCCCCGATCATCGCGTCGTCGAGGCGGGTGGCGGCAGCCTGGGCCATCGTCGGTCTCCAATTCTGCTCACGCATGTTCGCAGATATTGCAGCGCGGCCGGCGCGCGCCTGTCAAGATGGGGGTGTGGAATCGACATCGCTGCGCACCTACGGCGGCGTCGCGGGCGAGGACCGGCAGGCCGAGCGCCGCGCCCAGCTCGTCGAGGCCGGCCTGGAACTCCTCGGCGCGCGCGACGGCGACCGGAACCTGACCGTGCGGGGCGTGTGCCGCGAGGCGGGGCTGGCCGCGCGGTACTTCTACGAGAACTTCGCCGACCGGGACGCGCTGGCGGTCGCGGTGTACGACTCCGTGGTCGAGGGCATCGCGGCCACGACCCTGCAGGCCGTCCAGTCCGCGCCCGGCAACGCGCGCGCCAAGACCCATGCCGGGCTGAGCCGCCTGGTCCGCACGATCGCCGAAGATCCACGCAAGGGCTTCCTGCTCTTCTCCCCCAGCCTGAACAACACCGTGCTGGCCGAGCGGCGCGCCGCGTCCGCGCGGTGGTTCGCCGGCCTGCTCGGCCTGCAGGCCCGCGAGTTCTACGGGATGCCTTCCACGGCCCGGCTGGACCTGCTCGCCGAGATGCTGGTCGGCGGGCTGTCCCAAGCACTGACCTCGTGGCTGGACGGCAACCTCGAACTGTCCGAAGAGGACCTGGTGGAGCACTGCACCGAAGTCTTCCTCGCCGTGTCGAAGATCGCCTGAGGCCGTTACCTAACGATCGCTAATGAGCTATCGTCGGGACCGGACCACTGGAGGTGCCGCCGATGACCGCTGTCCGGATCGCGAACTTCTCCGGCTATCTCGGGGACCGCTTCACGGCGATCGACGAGGCGATGAGCGGTGACCCGGTCGACGTCCTGATCGGCGACTACCTCGCCGAGGTCACCCTGGCCGCCCTCGCGACCGGTTACCGGCGCGACCCCGAGCGCGGCTACGTCGAGTACTTCGTCGACCAGATCCGCCCGCACCTGGCCGCGATCGCGCGGCGTGGCGTGAAGGTCGTGACCAACGCGGGCGGCTTCCACCCCGCCGCGCTCGCGGAGAAGCTGCGCAAGGTCGCCGCCGACGAGGGGGTGCCGCTGCGGATCGCGCAAGTCGAAGGCGACAACGTGCTGTCCCGGCTGGGCGAGTACGCCCACGCCGGGCACCGGCTGGAGAACCTGGACACCGGCGAGCCGCTGGCGTCCTGGGGGCACGAGCCGCTGGCCGCGAACGCCTACCTGGGCGGCTGGGGCATCGCGGCCGCGCTCGCCGAGGGCGCGGACATCGTGGTGTGCGGTCGCGTCGCGGACGCCTCCCTGGTCACCGGGCCTGCCGCGTGGTGGCACGGCTGGGCGGTCGACGACTGGGACGCGCTCGCCGGCGCGGTCACCGCCGGCCACGTCATCGAGTGCGGTTCGCAGGCCGTGGGCGGCAACTTCTCCGGCTTCACCCGCATCCCGGACATGCTGGTGCCGGGTTTCCCGATCGCCGAGGTCGCCGCGGACGGCAGCAGCGTGATCACCAAGCACGCCGGGCACGGCGGCGCGGTCACCGTCGACACCGTGACGGCGCAACTGGTCTACGAGATCCAGGGCCCGCGTTACCTCAACCCGGACGTCACGGTGCACCTGGACACCGTGCGGCTGACCGCGGCCCGCCCGGACCGGGTCGCGGTCACCGGCGCCACCGGCTCCCCGCCCCCGCCGACGACGAAGGTCGCGGTGTTCGCCGCGATCGGCCACACGCTCGTCAACACCGTCTACGTCACCGCGCCGGACGTGGACGCGAAGGTCGCCCTGCTGCGCGCGCAGATCACGCGGGACCTGCCCGAGGGCGTCGAGCTGGACATCACGCGCCTGGGCACCGCGGCCACCGACCCCGAGACGCAGTGGGACGCGACGGTCGCGTTGCGGGTGATGGCCGTCGCCGCGACCCCGGAGCCGCTGGCGAAGCTGAACCTGCCCGCGCGGCTGGGATCGCTGTACCTGCAGAGCATCCCGGGCTTCTACCACGACGGCGGCGCCGGGCTGACCGGCCGCAGCAGGCCCCGCATCGACTACTGGCCCGCGCTGCTGCCGATGTCGGAGGTGGCGCACCGCGTCGTCCTCGACGACGGCCGCACGCTGCCGATCGGGCCGCCGCCGTCCGCGCCGGTCCAGCCGCAGCCGGTGCATCCCGAACCCGCGGAGCGGCCGCTGCCGGACCGGGTCCGGAAGGCGCCGCTGGGCACGGTCGCCTACGCCCGCAGCGGCGACAAGGGCGGCAACAGCAACGTCGGGGTGTGGGTGCCCGACGAGCGCGCGTGGCCGTGGCTGCGGCAGGCGCTGTCCACGGCGGAGCTGCGGAAGCTGCTGCCGGAGGCGGCGGAACTGGACATCGTCCGGCACGAGTTCCCGCACCTGCGGGCCGTCCACTTCGTCCTGCGCGGCCTGCTCGGCACCGGCGGGTCGGCGAACCTGCGTGCCGACCAGGTCGGCAAGGCCGTCGGCGAGTACCTGCGCGCCAAGCACGTCCCGATCCCCGAGGAGCTGCTCGACGATGTCGCTCACTGACCGCATCACCGCCGCCGTGGCCGAGCCGGCCACGAGCGACGAGTTCGACCCGCACGCCGAGCTGACCGAGGTGCTGGCCGGGATCGGGATGAGCCCGGCCGACACCGGCGGCGCGATCACGTTCCGCGGGGCGGACCCGGTGGTGCCGAGCACGCTGCGGCTGGGCGGGTCGGCGGCGATCGCGCTGGCCGCGAAGTCCGCCGCGATCGCGAAGCTGTGGCGGTCGCGTGGCGGCGACGGGCAGGACATCGCGGTCGACCTGCGGGTGGCGCCGCACCGGCTGTGCCCGTTCTACGACCGGAAGTGGGAGCTGCTCAACGGTCACCCGGCGAGCGCCCCGGCGAACCCGTCGCAGGCGCTGGGTTTCCGCTTCTACCGCACGGCGGACGACGAGTGGGTGATGCCGCTCAACCCGTACCCGAAGATCAAACTGGCGGCGCAGAAACTGCTCGGCGTGCCCGACGACACCGAGGCGGTCGCCGCGGCGATCGCGAAGTGGCGGGGCCGGGACCTGGAGAACGCGGCGGTCACGGCGGGCGCGGTGCTGCCGATGCTGCGCACGCCCGCGGAGCTGATGGCCGAACCGCACTACCGCGAGGTGCTGGCGGACCTGCCGCTGGTGGAGATCACGAAGATCGGCGACAGCGCGCCGGAACCGCTCGGCCCGGCGGAGGACCCGCTGGCCGGGGTGCGGGCGCTCGGGATGGGGCACGTCATCGCGGGCGCCGGGGTGGGCCGGGCGCTCGCGCTGCACGGCGCGGACGTGCTGAACGTGTGGCGCCCCAACGAACTCGAGCACGACGTCACCTACATCACGGCGAACGTGGGGGTGCGGTCGGCGACCGTGAGCCCCTACGAGGCAGAAGGCGCCGGGCTGTTGTGGTCGCTGCTGCGGGACGCGGACGTCTTCTACGCCAACCGGCGGCCGGGCTACCTGGCCAAGATCGGGTTCTCGGCGGAGGAGGCCGCGGCGGTGCGGCCCGGCATCATCCACGCGACCGCGTCGCTGAACGGGGAACAGGGCCCGTGGGCGGACCGCGTGGGGTTCGACCAGAGCGCGGGCAGCCTGGTCGGGATGATGCACCTGGAGGGCGACGGGGTGCGGCCCGCGCTGCCGCCGATCCTGGTGGTCAACGACTACATCGTGTCGTGGCTGCTGGCGGCGGGGATCGTGGAGGCGCTGACGCGGCGCGCCCGGGACGGCGGCAGCTACCGGGTGCACGTGTCCCTGACGCGGGCCGCGCTGTGGATCCTGAGCCTGGGCGTGTTCGACAAGGCGTACGCGACGGAGACCGCGGGCCGCGGGGAGGAGCACGCGTACCTGGACCCGGAGACGTTCACCGCCGAGACGCCGCTCGGGCACTACCAGGGCGTCACCGACCAGGTCCACATGTCCGCGACGCCGGGCCACTACCGGACGGTGCTGGTGCCGCGCGGTTCGTCACGGGCGGAGTGGCTGGGGTAGCACCACTGGTCCACATCGAACGAGGAGGAGGCCGGCGATGACCGGATACTGGCTGCGCCGGATCGAGCGGTGCGACCCCGAGCGGGACCACCAGGAGATCTACCGCATCTCCATCGGCTTCGAGTTCCCCTGGGACTACCAGCGGGCGCTGGAGTTCGCCCTGTTCCGCACGTACTGCGTGCCGAGCGTATCGCAGTTGCTCGCCGCGACGGGCGAATTCGAGAAGCGGCCGCAGAAGCGCTACGACGACACCGCCCTGCTGATGGCGGAGCTGGCCGAGAACGGGTACGACTCGCCGCGCGGGCGGGAGGCGCTCAGCACGGTCAACCGGATGCACGGCCGGTACCGCATCAGCAACGACGACATGCTGTACGTGCTGTCGACGTTCGTCTACGACCCGATCGACTGGATCGACGAGTTCGGCTGGCGGCCGCTGCACGAGAACGAGCGCCAGGCGGCCTACTTCTACTTCCGGGAAGTCGGCCGCCGCATGGGCATCAAGGACATCCCCGGCGACTACGATTCCTTCCGGAAGTTCAAGGACGCCTACGAAGAGGCGAACTTCGTGTACTCGGCGGACAACAACCGGATCGGCCGGTACACATTGGACCTGTTCTGCGCGTGGTACCCGAAACCGCTGCGGCCCGCGGTCGCGATGGGCGCCAAGAGCCTGCTCGACGACCGGATGCTGGCGGCGTTCGGGTTCCGGCCGAGCCCGGCGTGGGTGGGGCGCGCGGCACGGGCCGGCCTGCACGCGCGATCAGCGGTGGTGCGGCTGCTGCCGCCGCGGCGGAAGTCGAAGCTGCTGAACTCGAAGGTGCGCAGCTACCCCGGTTACCCGAAGGGGTACTCGCCATCGGACCTCGGCGCGCCGGAGCCGCCGGCCGACATCGACCCGGCCTTGCTGCGACGCTCTCGATAGCTCCAGGGAGCCGCTACGCGGGTTTCTCAATCGCCGGCTGCGCTTCGCTACGCCCCGATTGAGCCCTCCCGAACCCGATCTTTCAGTGTTCGGTTGCCGAGACACCGCGTCAAGCCGGGAAAGCGTGCCTTGACCCGGTGTCTCGGCAACCGATTGGGCTGGGGATCGGGTTGCGGGAGAGGGGTGGCTCGGGGGTGTGTGGTTTGCGTTGCCGGGTGGCGGTTTTGCGCCGCGGGTTTGCCGGGCTGAGGCTCGCACGCCGGTCGGGTGGTTGCGGGACGGCGCGGCCGCACCCCTGTGGTCGCGCCGTCCCGGGTCTACTTGGTCGCCGCCTCGAAGAACCACGCGACCGTCAGCGCGCCCGGGTCCGTGACGCCCCGCGCGTGCTCGCCGACGTAGCTCGCCCGGCCGCGCTTCGCCAGCAAGGCCTCCGTCGAGCGGGCTCCGGCGTCGGCCGCGGCGGCGGCGTCCTTCAGCGCGGTTTCCACGTCGGCGCCCCGCTCGGCCGCGGCGGCCAGTGCCTCCGCCGCCGGCACCATCGCGTCGACCATCGTCTTGTGGCCCACCTCCGCGCCACCCAGACGGCGGACCGTCGCTTCCGCTTCGCCCGCGGCGCGCGCCAGGCTCCGCGCCGACACCTCGTCCCCGAGGCCCTTCGCGAACTCGCGGAACCACATGCCGAACAGCGGGCCGCTGGTGCCGCCCGTGTGCAGGAACGCGTTCGACACCGCGGTGAACACCTCACCCGGGGTGCGCGGGTCGTCCGCGGTCAGGTTCGCCCGCACCTTCGCCAGCGCGGACCGGAGGTTGGTGCCGTAGTCGCCGTCACCGGCGCGCCGGTCCAGCTCCGTCAGCTCGGCGCCGCGCTCGTCGATGACGGCGGCGAACCGCTCGATCCAGGCACGAGTGTCCACAATGGTCTCCTTCACCACGTCAGGGCCGGCGTGCGGACCGGCGCGTCCCACAGGGCCAGCAGTTCGTCGTCGGCGCGCAGCAGCGTGATCGAGCAGCCCCGCATGTCCAGCGCGGTCACGTACGAGCCCACCAGCGCGCGCCCGATGCGCACCCCCAGCCCGTCCAGGAACCCGCCCAGCTCGCGGTGCACCACCGACAACTCCAGACCGTGCGTCGCCCCGAGGCCGTTGACGATCGCGATCACCTCGTCGCCCCGGTCCAGGCCGAGCGCGGCCACCAGCGGTTTCGTCAGATCGCCCACCAGCTCCCGCACCGGCGCGAACGGGCGCCGCCCGACACCGTGCTCGCCGTGGATGCCGACCCCGAACTCGATCTCGCCGTCGGGCAGGTCGAACGACGGCCGGTCCTGTCCCGGCTGCGTGCACGCCTCCAGCGCCAGCGCCAGCGTGCGCGCCGACGACACGATCCGCTCCCCCAGCGCGGCCAGCTCGTCCAGCGACGCGCCGTTCTCCGCGGCCGCACCGCAGATCTTCTCCACCGCGACGACCGCCGCCGTGCCGCGACGGCCCGGCGCGCCGTCCTCCTGGCCGTCGGTGGCGAGGTCGTCGTCGACCAGGACGGTGCGGGTCTCGATGCCGTCGTCGGCGGCCAGCTCGGCGGCGATGCGGAAGTTCAGCACGTCACCGGTGTAGTTCTTGACGATCAGCAGCACCCCGCGGCCGCGGTCGGCGGCGGCGATGGCGGCGCGGATCTGGAACGCGGTCGGGCTGGCGAACACCGCGCCCGGCACGGCCGCGTCCAGCATGCCGCTGCCAACGAAACCGGTGTGCAGCGGCTCGTGCCCGGAGCCACCGCCGGAGACCAGCGCGACCTTGTCCGCCTGCCGCGCGCGGACCACGTACGCCGGGTCCTCGTGGTAGCGGACGAGGTCCGGGTGCGCGCGTTGGAGCCCCTCCAGGGCCTCCCGCACGAAGTCGTCCGGATCGTTCACGAGCTGGCGTGCCGCCATGCCACCCCTCCGTCATCGTCGACTGTCATTCGACATTATCGAATGTCTTCCGAAGATAGAACGACGCGGGACTGTTGTAAAGTGCGGCTGGCAGGAGGGTGCGCCGATGATCCAGTCCGTCGACCGGGCGGTCCGCGTGCTCGGCGTGCTGCAGGCGGAACGGCGGCTGAGCCTGTCCGAGATCGCCGCCCGGCTCGGGCTGGCGCCGTCCACAGTGCACGGCATCATCAAGACCCTGCAGGCCCACGGTCTGGTGCTGCAGGACCGCGACTCCGCCCGCTACCGGCTCGGGCCGGCGGTGCTCAAGCTGGGCAACGTCTACCTCGACACCCTCGAACTGCGGTCCCGCGCGCTCACCTGGGCGGCGGAGCTGGCGCGCACGACCGGCTGCGCGGTGCGGACCGGGGTGCTGCTGCCGGGCGAGGTGATGATCGTGCACCACGAGCCGCGCCCGGACGGGTCCCGCCAGATGCCGGAGGTCGGGATCGTCATCCCGGCGCACGCGAGCGCGCTGGGCAAGGCGATGCTGGCGTGGTCGCCGGGCCTGGCGCCGGAGCCGCTGCGCAGCATGACCCGGGACACCATCACCGACCCGGCGAAGCTGGCCGTGCACCTGGAGCAGGTGCGCGGCGAGGCGCTGGCGACCGAGGTGGAGGAGGCGGTGATCGGCGAATGCTGCGTGGCCGCGCCGATCTTCGACGCCGGGCAGGACATCGCCGGGGCGATCGGCGTGGTGGTGCCGATGACGGACTGGCCCGCCGAAGCCGCCGTACCAGGCGCGGTGCGCGAGGCGGCCCGCGCGATCTCCCGCGAGCTGGGCGCGCCGTCCTGGCCCCCGGCGGGGTGAAGGCGCCATGACCTGGACGGGCGAGCTGCTGCGGATCTTCACCGCCGAGACCGCCGGGGCCGCGATGGCGGAACTGGGCGAGGCGGTCCTCGTCGCGGGCCACGGCATCGAGGGCGACCGGTACGCCACCGGCCGCGGCCTCTACTCGACGCGCCCGCACGAGGACCGGCAGGTCACCCTGATCGAGGAGGAGACGCTGGTCGCCCTCGCCCGTGACCACGAGCTCACCCTCGAACCCGGGGAGACTCGCCGCAACCTGCTCACCCGCGACGTGCCGCTGAACCACTTGGTGGGCAAGCACTTCCGCGTGGGCGGCACCGTGCTGTTCGGCGGACGGCTCAACGTGCCGTGCCGCTACCTGGAGAACCTGCTCGGCAAGCCGGTGTTCGCACCGCTGGCGAACCGGTCCGGGCTCAACTGCCGCATCGTCACCGGCGGCACGATCCGGCCCGGCGACCGCATCCTGCCCGCATGATCGCGTCCCCGCCGGGTACCCGGCCGGCATGACGACCTCACCGTTCAAACCCGACCCGTACCTGGGCGAAGAGCGCATCGCCGCCGCGGATGCCGGTCCCGGCGCGCCCGAGCCGGCGCCCGGGTTCGGGCCCCGCGGCGGCAACGAAGAAGACGAGCACCGCGGCGAAACGGCGGACCAGGAGCGCGAAGACTCCTGATCCGCCGTCCGCCAGCGGAATCAGTACGGGCAGGTCGACCGGTACTCCTCGATCGCCAGGCCGCTCGGGTTCGGGCAGAGGAACTGGTCGTAACGCGTGTCGTTGTCGATGAACCGCTTGAACCACGAAATCATGTACTTCGCCATCGTGGTGTTGGACGTGTTCGGGAAGAAGTGCGACGCGTTGTTCAGCTCCATGTACGCCTTGTCCAGCGAGCTGGGCAGCGACGTGTAGAACGGCTCGGAGTGCGTGGCGACCGGCGCGACCGAGTCGGACTCGCCGCCGATGATGAACGTCGGCACCTGCACGCTGGAGAAGTTCTTCCGCAGGTTCCACGGCGCGAGCGGGACGGCCGCCTGCAGGCTGGGCCGTTCGTCGGCCGCCTCCAGGGTGCCGCCGCCACCCATCGAGTGGCCCGCGACGCCGAGACGGCTGCTGTCGATGCGGCTGCGCACCGTGCTGCGCTGCGTGAGGTAGTCCAGCGCGGCGAGCAGCTGGTCACCCCGGCTGGACGGCTGGTCGTAGCGGGTGATCGTGTCGATGGTGAACACGACGAACCCCTGCGAGGCCAGGCGCGGCCCGATCCAGGCGATGCTGGACTGGTCCGCCGTGTAGCCCGGCGAGATCGCGACCGCGCCGAACGTGCCCTGGCTGGTGTCGGTCGGGTAGTAGATGGTGCCCCCGCCGAAGCCGCTGACGGCCAGCGACGAAACCGTGGTCTGCGAGACGGCGAACGGGCCACGGCTGGCCTCGATGCTCGACTCGGTGGGGTCGGGCCCGCGCTCGTACGGGTTGTCGGCGGCCTGGGCGGAGGCGGTCGCGGTGGCGGTGCCCGCGACCAGTGCCAGCGCCGTGACCAGCCGGGCCAGGTGTCTTGGTGAACGTGCCATGCGTTCGAACTCCCTTTCCGTGAGAGGGGAACCAGGGAACTCTGGCAAAGGCCGCCAACCACGCGCATCGGTGAAATCACCAGTCAGCGGAAGCGGGCGGCCAGCTCCACGCGGGACCGGATGCCGAGGCGCGCGAAGATGTTGCGCAGGTGGTGGTCGACCGTGCGGTGGCTGATCACCAGCTGCGCCGCGATCTCCCGGTTCGTCGCGCCCTCGGCGACCAGCCGGGCGATCTGCAGTTGCTGCGGCGTCAGGTCCGCCGGCTTGGCGCAGCCCGGCACCGACTCCCCCGCCGCCCGCAGCTCGGCCGTCGTGCGCTCGGCCCAGCGCGGCGCGTCGTAGCGCTGGAAGATCTTCAACGCGTCCCGCAGCAGCTCCCGCGCGGCCCGCGCCTTGCGGTTGCGGCGCAGCCGGTGCGCGTAGAACAGCTCGGTCTTGGCCAGTTCCAGCGCGGTCTGGCTGGCGCGGTGCAGCTCGATCGCGGTCTCGAAGTGCTCGTCGGCGTCCGGTTCGCCGAGCAGCGCGCGACAGCGGTGCGACAGGGCCATCCGGACGTCGCTGCCGGTGCTGCGGGCCCAGTCCTCGTAGGGGGCCAGCGCCTTGGCTGCCTTCACGGTCTGCCCGCAGCGGGCGGCGGCCTCGACGAAGTGCGGCGTCGCCATCGCCCGGATCCCCGGGTGCACCCGGCCGGTGCCGGCCGCCATCAGGCGGAACCGGTCCAGCGCGTCCTCCGGCCGGTCCTCCGCGAGATCGACACACGCCGAAGCCCACGTGCTCAGCGCGCCGGGCCGCCCGAGCCCGCGGGTGGCGACCTCGTGCCCGGCCGCGTCCAGCCGCGCCTGCGCGGTCTCCCGGTCGCCGCGCAGGGACGCCTCCAGCGCGAGGATCGTCAGGTGGTCGACCGCCGAGTTCGGCTGGCCGATCGTGCGTGCCATCCGCAGCCCCTCCAGCGCGCTGGACAGCGCCGCCGAATGCCGGTCCAGCAGCAACTCCGACATCGCCACATACACCAGCGCCCACGGCACGACCGCGGTGGTGCCGCGGCTGCCCGCCGAGGTGACCGCGCCGACGGCCAGTTCGTGTGCGCGAGCGGCGTCGCCGAGCGTGTAGGCGGCCTGGCTCGCCCAGATCTTCGCCACCGGCTCGTCCAGCACCCCGCCGAGCCCGACGACCCGGCGCAGCGGTGCGGCCGCGCGGTCGTGCCGTCCGCGGAAGGCGTCGCTCATGCCGGCGAAGTGGTCCAGGATCAGCCGGGTGCGTGGCGAGTCGTCGGGGCGGCGCAGCTGCTGCGCGCGGTCGGCGATCGCGTAGTACCGCACGTAGTCGCCGGCCAGGCAGCTCGCCTCGCCGGCCAGCATCAGCGCGGTGAGGGCGTGGTCGCGCTGGGCCCCGGCGAGCTGGTTCGCCGCGACGAGCAACGTCTGGCTCGCCACCGCCGGCATGCCCTCACGCATTTCCAGGCTGCCCTGCAGCAGGTCGGCGACGCCGCGCACGGACGTGCCCCGCGCCAGCGGACGGGCCTGGCGCAGCAACGCCCGCGCCCGCCGGGGCCGCCCGGCCAGCCAGAACTCCGACGCCGACTCCAGCAGCTCGCCCGCCAGCCGCGGGTCCGCGCCCCCGGCGAGCGCGGCCCGGTGCCAGGTGCAGCGCAGCCGGTGCCGGTCCGGGTCCAGCACGGACAGCAGGAGGGTGTGGGTGGCCCGCCGGTCGGCCAGTGGCGCCTCCTCGCGGATCAATGCCTGCAGCAGCGGGCTGGCGGTGAGGACGTGATCGCCGTCCAGGCGGACGAACCCGGCCGTCCGGGCCTCCTCCAGCGCGCGGAGGTCCACTCCGGACCGTTCGGTGGCGCGCACCAGGGTGTCCACGTCCAGCCAGTCGTCGAGCGCCGCCATCAGGGCGATCTCGCGGGCGCCGCGATCCAGCGCGGCGAGCCGCTCGCGAACCGCGCGGCGCAGTCGGCTGTGCGGCGGGATCCGTCCCTCGGCGGCCAGCTCGGTGAGGGCGAGCGGGTTGCCGGAGGCCAGGTCGAGCAGGTCCGGGACGGGTTCGGGGACGCCGTGGTCGGCGAGCACCTGGGCGCTGTCCTCCGCGCCGAGCGGTTCGAGCCACACCGCGGGGACTCCGTCGAGCGGCGTCCCGGCCGTGAACACCACGAGCACGCCGGCGCCGGACAGCCGGCGAGCCGCGAAGGCCAGCGCCTCGCGTGATTCGGGGTCGAGCAGGTCGGCGTCGTCGACCAGGCACAACAGCGGCGCGGCGGCGGTCAGCGCCGCGTGCACGGCGCGGCCGAGCGCGAGCGGCTCCGCGGGGAGATCGGTCAGTTCCGGCAGGAGCTGGAGCAGGCCGCAGTGGGCGAGGTGCCGTTCGGCCGCCACGCCCCTGGCCTCGCGGACGCCGAACCCGGCGGCCTCGGCCCTGGCCGCGGCGAGCAACGCGGTCCGGCCCGAACCCGGCTCGCCGAGCACGACGAGACCGCCGCCGCGGCCGTCCCGGGCGTCCCCGAGCGCGCGGCGGAGCACCGTCAGCTCACGATCGCGACCACGCAGAACCACCTGGTCAACGGCGCCCATGGCGTCATCGTGCCCCGCGCCCCCGGCCGTCCGTAAGGGACTGTTGTGGGGAACTCACGCGCCCGCCGCTTTTTGAGCCAGGAACACGCACGCGGATGACAAGTTTTCCGGCGCCGCGAGGCTCAGGGGGCCAGCCGCGGGCCGTCCGGCCACCCGGGCCCGCACTTCCCCGTCAGCCCGCCCGGCCACCCGCACGGGACAGCAAGCCCGTAGACCGGCCACCCGCGGACCGGCCCGGCGGGCCGCTACGGCTTGCGCCCCACCGCCCCGACGATGCACCGCGCCGCGAGGCTCAACGGCGCCAGCCGCGGGCCGTCCGGCCACCACTCGTCGCAGACGGCGAGTCCGGGCTCGGACAGCGCGTTCGGCTTGATCAGCTCCAGGCCGTCGAGCATCGCCATGATCTCGTCGCGCGTGCGGAACCGCCCGGCGCCCATCGGGCCGTTGACGAGGATGTTCTCGATCCGCTTGGCCACCTCGGTCAGCTCCGGCACCTCGGGGTCGAAGAAGTGCGAGAACACCACGTAGGAGCCGGAGGGCAGCGCGTCGATGTAGGCGCGCATGATGCCGGCGGCGCCGTCGCCCTCGTAGTGGTGCATCGTGCCGACGTGCAGCAGCACCAGCGGCTCGCTGAAGTCGAGGTGGCGCCGCACGACCTCGTCGCCGAGCACCTCGGACGGCTCGAAGATGTCCGCCTCGGTCATGTGCACGAAGTCGTTCTCCTCGAGCAGCGCGCGGCCGTGCGCGAGGACCACCGGGTCGTTGTCGACGTAGACGACCATCGCCTCGGGGTTGGCGCGCTGCACGATCTGGTGCGTGTTCTCCGCGGTCGGCAACCCCGAACCGCAGTCGAGGTACTGGGCCACGGTGGTCTGGCCGGCGAGGAAGCGGCAGGCGCGGTTGAGGAAACCACGATTGCCGCGGGCGATGTCCACCGCCTCCGGGACCGCTTCGTTGATCTTCCGCATCACCATGCGGTCGACCTCGTAGTGGTCCTTGCCGCCGAGGAATCCGTCGTAGATGCGGGCGATGCTCGGCCGGGTCGGGTCGACGCCGACCGGCACCTGGCTGGGCGAAGAAGCCATCACAACACCTTCTCGCGAGCTGGTGGGTGAACACACAGTAGTGCTCCGCGTTCGCCCCGTGGAACCGCCCTCAGGCGACGGGCGCGGACTGGGCCAGCGCGCCGGTCAGGGTCGAGTACACCGGCAGCACCCGGTCCAGGCCGGCGAGCTTCAGCGGCTGCAGCACGGTCCCGCTCGCCGCGACGACCCGCAGCGGCGTGTGGTTGCGGGTGCACCGGTCGTCGGAGTTGATCAGCAGCGTCAGGCCGCACCAGCCGAAGAACTCGACGTCCCGCAGGTCGAGCACGACGGGCGCGGGCGGGGTCGCGACGGTCACCGCGGTGCTGAGCTCCTCCTGGAGGTGCCCGAGCGAGCTGAAGTCCACCTCGCCGGCGACGTGCACCACGACAGCGGAACCACGGACCTCCCGGCGGGTGGTGAGCAGACCGTCGGCGGAGGTGCTCCGTGACATGCCGCTGCCCTCCCCTGCGCCCGAGGCCCGGTGCGGTTGTCCTATCACGGGAGGTGCGGGGTGTCCACCGATCCACCGGCCCCGACCTGGCGTTTCGTCCTCGTTGGCCTCGTCCCGAAGGAGTCACCCGCCGGGTTTCGCGCATGTTTCCCCCATATTTTTCCTTGACATGACGTTTTCCTGCACCGACGATCGCTGGCATGCAGAATGACGTCAAGGTTGGCGAGCTGGACCGCCGGATCGTCGCCGCGTTGCAGCTCAACGGCCGGGCGTCGTGGGGCGCCGTGGCCAAGTACGCGGGCACCAGCGAGTCGACCGTCCTGCGCCGCGCCGCCCAGCTCACCGAGAGCGGGCAGCTGCGCGTCATCGGCGTGGTGGACGTGCTGCGCTGCGGGCTCGGCGTGCCCGTCCTGGTCCGGTTCCGCTGCCGTCCCGGCACCGCGGGCGCGGTCGCCGAGGCGGTCGCGGCGCGCCCGGAGACCCGCTACGCCAGTGTCCTCACCGGCAGCGCGGACTGCACCGCCGAGCTGGTGCTGCCGACGCACTCCGACGTGGCGCGGCTGCAGCTGGACGGCCTGCCCGTCGGCGGCGACGTCCTGGAGACCGAGACGCTCGCCGTGATGCGGACCTTCACGTCCAACCACGACTGGGACTCCGGCGTCCTCGGCCCGGACGCCGTCGCGGGCCTGCGTGGTGAAGACGTGCGGCCGTTCGAAGAACAGCTGTGGGAGCGGCCGCCGGAGAAGCTCGACGAGCTGGACCTGGCGATCATCGCCGCGCTCGGCGAGGACGGCCGGATGTCGTTCAAGGAGCTGTCCCGCCAGGTCGGCAGCAGCGAATCGACCGCGGCGCGGCGGGTGGACTCGCTGGTCAAGCGGGGCTGCCTGCGCTTCCGCACGCTCGCCGAGCCGGGCATCCTCGGCTTCACCGTCGAGTTCATGCTGTGGCTCTCGGTGCTGCCCGGCCACCTCGACGCCGCCGGGCAGCAGCTGGCCGCCCACCCCGGCACGCGGTACCTGTCCGCCACGACCGGCCGCTTCAACCTGGTCGGCCAGGTCGTGCTGCGGCACTACGGCGAGCTCTACCGGCACACCACCGACGTCGTGGGCGCGCTGCCCGGGCTGCAGGCCGCCGACGTCACGCTCCAGGTGTCGACCCTCAAGCGCGCCTGGACCCCCACTCCCCGCACCATCCTGGAGGAAGCGTGAACGACCAGCTCCACCCCTGGCAGTGGGACGAGCCCACTTGGCGCGGGCACGTCGGACGGGTGCGGGCCGGACGGCCGCTGCGCCCGTCGTCGTGGCCCGGCGGCGCGCGTGTGGCGGTCGCGCTGTCGTTCGACTCCGACCACGAGACGCCCGCCCTGCGCGACGGCGAGGTGCTGCCCGGCAAGCTAGCGCAAGGCGAGTACGGCGCGCGCGTCGGCGTGCCGCGGATCCTGCGGTTGCTGGAGCGGTTCTCCGCACCCGCGACGTTCTTCATGCCTGCGGTGTCGGCCCTGCTGCACGACGGCGAAGTGAAGTCCTATGTGGACGGCGGGCACGAGGTGGCGCTGCACGGCTGGATCCACGAGCGCAACACCTCCCTGCCGCCGGAGGCCGAGCGCGACCTCGCCTTCCGCGCCGCGGACACGCTGGAGCGGCTGGCCGGGACCCGTCCGGTGGGCATCCGCACGCCGTCCTGGGACTTCTCCGCCGCCACGCTCGCGATCACCCGTGAGCTGGGCCTGGCCTACGACTCGTCGCTGATGGCCGACGACGACTGCTACGAGCTGCTGGCCGACGGCGAACCGACCGGGGTCGTCGAGCTGCCGGTGGAGTGGATCCGCGACGACGCGCCGTACTTCATGATGGAGCGCTTCGCGTCGCTGCGGCCGTACACGCCGCCGCGCGGGGTGCTGTCCATCTGGCGCGACGAGTTCGACGCGGCCCACGCCGAGGGCGGGTTGTTCCAGCTGACCCTGCACCCGCACATCATCGGCCACCGCTCGCGGATGGCCGTGCTGACCGAGCTGCTGGAGCACATCAGCGGCCACGACGTCTGGTTCGCCACCCACGCCCAGGTCGTCGCCCACGTCCTCGCCGAGCAGGAGGCACCGTGACCACCCACGCCGCGACCGCCCAGGAGCACCGGCTCTCGCCCGCGCAGCGCAAGGCGATCGTCGCCGGCGCGGTCGGCAACACCGTCGAATGGGTCGACTGGGCCGTGTACGCGACCTTCGCCCCGGTGTTCGCCAAGCAGTTCTTCACGCCGGGCAACGAAACCACCGCACTGCTGTCCACGTTGGCCGTGTTCGCGGTCGGGTTCGTGATGCGGCCAATCGGCGGCGCGGTGCTCGGCGCCTACGCCGACCGGCACGGCCGCAAGAAGGGCCTGACGCTCACCATCTCGCTGATGGCGGGCGCGTCGCTGGTGATCGCCGCGTGCCCGACGTACTCGAAGATCGGGGTGCTCGCGCCGATCGTGCTGCTGCTGGCCCGGCTGGTGCAGGGCTTCTCCGCCGGTGGCGAGTTCGGGTCGTCCTCGGCGTTCCTCATCGAGTCCGCGGCCCGCGGGCGGCGCGCGTTCGCCGGGTCCTGGCAGCAGGTTTCGGTCGGCGCGGGCGCGCTGATCGCGTCGCTGATGGGAACCGTGCTGAACTCGACGCTGTCCGACGCGCAGCTGCAGAGCTGGGGCTGGCGGCTGGCGTTCGGCATCGCCGGGCTGCTCGGACTGGTCGGGCTGTGGCTGCGCCGCTCGGTGCACGAAACCGAGGCGTTCACCCGGATCAAGGACCGGCCGCGCGGCAACCCGCTGGTGGCGATGTTCCGCGACCACCCGAAGGCCGCGCTGCGGGTCGCCGGCGTGACGATCGCCGGCACCCTCATCTACTACGTGTGGGTCACCTACATGCCGACCTACGCGCACCTGGCGACCGGCATCCCGCTGCGGCAGGCGCTGCTGGCGAACACGCTCGCGATCGTGGTGTTCCTGATCCTGCTGCCCTTCGGCGGGCTGCTGTCCGACCGGATCGGCCGCAAGCCGACGATGGCCGCGTTCGCCGCCGGGTTCCTGCTGTTCTCCTGGCCCGCGTTCCACTTCCTGGCGGCGGACTTCTGGACGCTGTTGCTCATCGAGATCGTCGGCATGGTGCTGATCGTCGGGTACTCGGCCAACTGCGCGGTGATCATGGCCGAGCAGTTCCCGCCCGAGGTGCGCACCACCGGCATCGGGCTGCCGTACGCGCTGGCCGTCGCCGTGTTCGGCGGCACCGCGCCGTACGTGACGACCTGGATGAACGCGCAAGGGTTCGGGCACCTGGTGTGGCTGTACGTGGCGATCGCCGCGGTGATCGGCCTGGCCGTCTACACGACGATGCCGGAGACGAAGGGTAAGGAGCTGTAGTGCGGCACGTGCTCGTCACCGGCGCCGCGAGCGGGATCGGCGCCGCGATCGCCGCCCGGTTCCGCGGTGACCGGCTGACCCTGGCCGATGTGGACGGTGACCGGCTCGCCGCGGTGGCTGCCGGACTGGGCGCCGGGTGCCGGGTCGGCGACCTGGCCGACGCCTCGTTCGCGGAGTCCTTTGTGGACCCGGATGTCGATGTGCTGGTCAACGCGGCCGGGATCTACCCGGCGACGCCGCTGCTGGAGATGACGGCGGCGACGTGGGACCGGGTGCAGGACGTCAACGTGCGCGCGGCGATGCTCACGACCGTCGCGTTCGGACGGAGCTGTGTCGCGGCCGGGCGCTCCGGCGTGGTGGTGAACATCTCGTCGGGCGCGGCGACGCGAGCCCGTCCCGGTGCGGCGCACTACGCCACGTCGAAAGCGGCGCTGGAGATGCTGACGAAGGCGTGCGCCGTCGAGCTGGGGCCGCACGGCATCCGGGTCAACGCGGTCAGCCCGGGGTTCGTGACCGTGGACAGCGCGGCGAACCCGGTCACCGAGGAGTACGCGGCCGCGGTGTCGGTCAACCCGCTCGGGCGGCGCGGTCAGCCGGCCGACATCGCCGAGGCGGTGCACTGGCTGGCGGGCGAGCAGGCCGCGTGGATCACCGGCGCGGTGCTGCGCGTGGATGGCGGTTCGACCGCCGGCGCGCCGGGATTGCCGTTGCACTGGGACGGCGCGACCGCCGTCCAGGAGGGGAGTTCGCATGTCTGAGCCGTACACGGTCGTCGGCGGCGGGGCGATCGGCGGCACGCTGGCGTTCCACCTGGCGCGGGCCGGGCACCCGGTGCGGATCGTCGACACCGACGCCGCGCACGTCGCCGCGATCCGGCGTCACGGGCTGGTGTTGCGGGGTCCCGGCGGCGACGCGAGCGTTGCGGTGGAGGCGTGTTCACCCGACGAGGCGCCCGCGGTTGTGGGCCGGGTGCTGCTGGCGGTGAAGGCGCAGGCGACTGAGCAGGTCCTGCCGTGGCTCGCGCCGCGGCTGGCGCCGGACGGGTTCGTGGTGTCGCTGCAGAACGGGCTGAACGAGCAGGCGATCGCGGCGGCGGTGGGCGCCGAGCGGACGGTGGGGGCGTTCGTGAACCTGTTCGCCGACGTGGTCGAGCCCGGCGTCGTCCAGGACGGCGGCGCGGGCGCACTGGTGGTGGGCGAGCCGGACGGGCGGATCACGCCGCGGGTCGAGCGGATCGTGGCCGACCTGCAGGCGTGGGGCCCGGCCAAGGCGACGGCGAACGTCGAGGGGTTCCTGTGGTCGAAGCTGGGTTTCGGCGCGATGCTGACCACGACGGCGCTGGCCGACGCGCCGATGGCGGACCTGATCGACCGGCACCGCCCGCTGATGCACGCGATCACGGCGGAGGTGCTGGCCGCCGCGGGCGACCGGGTGCTGGAGCCGTTCGACCAGTTCGACCCGGCCGCGTACCTGCCGTCGGCGTCGCCGGTGGCCCGGGAGGCGGCGACGGACCGGCTGGTGGCGTGGCTGCGGACCCAGCCGAAGGACCGCAGCGGCATCTGGCGGGACATCGCGGTGCGGCGGCGGCCGGTCGAGGTGCACCACCACTACCGGCCGGTGCTGGAGCTGGGCGGGGTGCCGTTGCTGGCGGCGGTGCTCGCCCTCTTGCGGGACGTCGAGAGCGGACGCAGGCTGATGTCGGAAGATCACCTGAGCGAACTGGAGCGGATGCTGTGACCGATGTCCGGGCGTTGCACGAGTGGGCGCGGGCGCACTGCGAGGAGATGGTCGACGACCTGGGCCGGTACACCGGGCTGGAGACGCCGAGCACCGACCGGCTGCTGCTGGAGGCCGGGCTGTCCTGGCTGGACGGCTGGCTGCGGGCGCGGCTCGGCGAGCCGGCGTCGGTGGGCGTGACCGAGGGCGGCGAGTTCGGCGACGTCCGGGTCTACGACTACGCGGGATCGGACGCCGCGCCGGTTCTGCTGCTGTGCCACTACGACACGGTGTGGCCACAAGGGACACTCGACGGGTGGCCGTTCACAGTGGACGGTGACATCGCGACAGGGCCGGGTGTGTTCGACATGAAGGCCGGGCTGGTGCAGGCGGTGTGGGCGTTGCGGGCGCTGGAGGCGGCGGGGCTGCCGCGGCCGCCGGTGCGGCTGGTGCTCAACGGCGACGAGGAGATCGGCAGCCCGGTGTCGCGGCCGGTGATCGAGAAGTCGGCGGCCGGGGTGCAGGCGGCGCTGGTGTTCGAGGCCGCGGCCGACGGTGCGGTGAAGACGGCGCGCAAGGGCGTCGGGATCTACCGGGTGTCCGCGACCGGGGTGGAGGCGCACGCGGGGCTGGACCCGGGCAAGGGCGCGAGCGCGGTGGACGAGATCGCGCGGGTGGTGCTGGCGCTGCACGGGCTGACGGACCTGGCGGCCGGGACGACGGTGAACGTCGGCGTGGTCGGCGGCGGTTCGCGGGGGAACGTGATCGCGGGCTCCGCCTGGGGCGAGGTGGACGTGCGCGTGTCGAGCGCGGCCGAGGCGGCGCGGATCGAGGAGGCGCTGGCCGGGCTGGCGGCGGCCGATCCCCGCGCGACGGTGACCGTGGAGGGCGGCTGGAACCGGCCGGTGATGGAACGGTCGCCCGGGATCGCGGCGTTGTTCTCGCGGGCGCGGGACCTGGCCGCGGAGATGGGGGTGACGCTGCGGGAATGCGCGGTGGGCGGCGCCAGCGACGGCAACTTCGTGGCCGCACTGGGCGTCCCGGTGCTGGACGGTTTCGGCGCCACCGGCGACGGGGCCCACGCACGCCACGAGCACGTCTCGGTGAGCGGCATGGTGGAACGGAGCGCCCTCGCCGCCGCGGTACTCACCTCGCTGGCCTGAGGCTGTTCGCGCCTTACCGGGAGAGCGCCTGGCCCCGGACGGCTGGCCGCGGGCGGCTGGCCACTGGCCACTGGCCGCTGGCGGCGGGCGACCGG
>NZ_AFWY03000039.1:0-70938 GCF_000231075.2 Amycolatopsis sp. ATCC 39116
TCCGGGGCGGCGCGGCGGCGGCTGGCGGTAGGCGCCCTCGCGGCCGGGCAACGGCATCATCTGCGCGGGCTGGTGCTGTCGCGGGCCGCGCGGTGGTACGCGCGGCGGGTAGCCGCCCTGGTTCGTCACGCCATCACCGTTCCCCGATCGACCGGCCCTAGGACGCCCCTAGTGAACCTCAAACGTCTCGAATCAGGACGTGCAGCACCCCGAAAGGGTTGCGCAACGCTACCCGGGCAGGCGAAGCCGCTGGTCGGGACGCACCGACCAGACCGTGAGCGGGGCCACACCGGCGGCGTCCAGGGCGAACTCGCGGGCCAGCCGGTTCCACACCCCCGGCCGGTACAGCATGGCGTGCCCTTCGGACATGACCTCGATCCGCACCACACGCTCGGCGACCGCCTGAGCGCGCTCGGCGTAGGCGAAGGACTCCGCGGGCCGGGTGACGCGGTCGCGCGTGCCGTGGGCGATCACGACCGTCTTGCCGGTCACCGGTTCCACCGGCTCGCCGATCGGGGTCCACGGCGCCAGCGCCAGCACCGACCGGACTTCCGGCTCGTCGGCGATCCGCAGCGCGACCCGGCCGCCCATCGAGTGCCCGGCGAGGAACACCGGCACGTCCGGCCGCTCGGCCCGGATCCGCCGCAGCGCCCACCGCGCGTCGGCCACCGGGTGCAGGTCGGGGTCGTTCCAGCCCCGGACGCGATTGCGCAGCAGCCGCACCTCCACCCCGTGCGGCGCCCCCGCCCGCAGGATCTGCCGCGCCAACGGCACCATCCGCAGGTAGGCCAGGCCCCACGGCCGCACCACGTTGAGGCCGTTCTCGGCGCCCCCGTGCAGGACGAGCACGACCGCCCGCACCGGCCCGCGGGCGCGCCAGGTCGTCAGCACCGGATCACTCACACCAGGAGCCAACACCACGCCCGGGGTGATTCTTCCGCCGACCACCCGCACGGGGTGGTCCGCCGCCTAGGGTCGGGCGCATGATCAACGATCTGGTCGCCGGCGCGCTGCAGCAGGCCGGCGAACGCAACGGCAGGGAGATCGAGCGGGCCGCCGCGCTGGTGCTGGGCGCGGTGCGGGCGGACGCGCTGGTGTTCACCGCCGGCGCCGGGCACTCGCTGGCGTCGGTCGCCGAGACCTTCTACCGCGCGGGCGGCCTGGCCTGCGTGTACCCGCTGTACCACCCGGACCTGCTGCCGTTGCACGGCGCCGCGGCGAGCACGGCGGCCGAGCGGCGGTCCGGCCTGGCCGCGGAGGTGCTGGCCGAGCGCGCGCCCGGACCGGACGACGTGGTGTACGTGTTCTCCAACTCCGGCGTCAACCCCTACCCCGTCGAGCTGGCCGAGGCCGCCCGCGCGGCGGGTGCGCCGGTGGTGGCGGTGACCTCGCGGGCGTCGGTCGAGGCGGCGCCGCGCCGCTCGCACAGCACGCTGCTGGAGCAGGCCGACGTCGTGCTCGACACCGGCGTCCGCCCCGGCGACGCCGCCTTCCCCGCCGACGACCCGCGCACGGTGGCGCTGTCCTCGCTGCTCAACGTCTTCCTGTGGAACGAGGTGCTGGCGCACGTCTTCGACACCGCCCGGCGGGAGGGCGTCGAGGTGCCGCTGTGGCGCAGCTCGAACGTCGAGGGCGGCGACGCGGCCAACGCCGCGCTGCTGGACCACTACCGCCCGCGGGTGCCCGCCCTCCGCTAAGCGGCGGCGGGCTCCTCGGCGAACTGGGTGTGGTAGAGGTCGGCGTAGCGGCCGTTCGCGGCGAGCAGCTCCTCGTGGGTGCCGCGTTCGACGATGCGCCCGTCCTCGACCACCAGGATCTGGTCGGCCGCCCGCACGGTGGACAACCGGTGCGCGATGACCAGCGCGGTCCGGCCTTCCAGCGCGTGCGACAGTGCCTCGCTGACCGCCGCCTCGGACTCCGAGTCCAGGTGCGCGGTCGCCTCGTCCAGCACGATCACCCGCGGGTGCGCCAGCAGCAGCCGCGCGATGGTCAGCCGCTGCCGTTCGCCGCCGGAGAGCCGGTAGCCGCGCTCCCCCACCAGCGTGTCCAGCCCGTCGGGCAGGCTGCGGACCAGCTCGGCGAGCCGCGCCCGGCCCAGCGCGTCCCAGATCTCCTCCTCCGCCACACCCGGCCGCGCGTACTCCAGGTTGGCGCGGATGGTGTCGTGGAACAGGTGCCCGTCCTGGGTGACCACGCCGACGGTGTCCCGGATCGAGGCGAACGCCAGGTCACGCACGTCCACATCGGACAGCCGGATGGCGCCGGAGTCGACGTCGTACAGGCGCGGCAGCAGCGACGCGATCGTCGACTTGCCCGCACCGGACGAGCCGACCAGTGCGACCATCTGCCCCGGTTCGGCGCGGAAGCTGATCCCGTGCAGGACCTCTTCACCGCCGCGGGTGTCCAGTGTGGACACCTCCTCCAGCGAGGCGAGCGAGTACTTGTCGGCGGCCGGGTAGGCGAAGCGGACGTCGTCGAACTCGACCGACACGCCACCGTCCGGCACGGTGCGGGCGTCCGGCTTCTCGGTGATCATCGGGTCGAGGTCGAGCACCTCGAAGACCCGCTCGAACGACACCAGCGCGGTCATCACGTCCACGCGCACGTTGGCCAGCGCGGTCAGCGGGCTGTAGAGCCTGGTCAGCAGCAGCGCGAGGGCGACGACGGTGCCCGGGGCGAGCTGCCCGCGGATCGCCAGCCAGCCGCCGAGGCCGTAGACCAGCGCCGTCGCGAGCGCCGACACCAGGGTCAGGCTGGTCATGAACCAGCGGGTCAGCATCGCGGTCCGCACGCCGATGTCCCGCACGCGGCCCGCGCGGGCGCCGAAGTCCTCGACCTCCCGCTTCGGCCGCCCGAACAGCTTGACGAGCGTCGCGCCGGGCGCGGAGAACCGCTCGGTCATCTGGGTGGTCATCCCGGCGTTGAGCTGGGCCGACTCGCGCTGCAGGTCGGCCATCCGGCGGCCGATGCGGCGCGCGGGGAGCACGAACACCGGCAGCAGCACCAGCGCCAGCAGTGTCACCTGCCAGGACAGGGTGACCATGACCGCGAGCGAGAGCACCAGCTGGATCACGTTGGTGACCAGGCCGGACAGGGTCGCGGTGAACGTGCGCTGCGCGCCGATCACGTCGTTGTTCAGGCGGCTGACCAGCGCGCCGGTGCGGGTGCGGGTGAAGAACGCGATCGGCATGCGCTGCACGTGCTCGAACACCGCGCGGCGCAGGTCGTAGATCAGGCCCTCGCCGATGCGGGCGGACAGCCAGCGTTCGACGAGCCCGAACCCGGCGTCGGCGATCGCGAGCCCGGCCACGACGACGGCCAGCAGGACGACCAGGCCGGCGTCCTTGCCGCCGACGATCGTGTCGACGACCTTGCCGGCCAGCACCGGCGTGGTCACCGCGATCACCGCCGACACCACGGTCAGCGCCAGGAAGACCAGCAGGCTGCGCCAGTACGGGCGGGCGAAGCGCGCGACCCGCCGCACGGTTCCGGGCGCGAGGCCCTTCGGCGTGTTCGCCGCGCGCATCGCCGAACTCATCAACGACCAGGTGTTGTCCACGCCGCCCACCCTAAAAGTTCGACATTACTTGATGTCTACCCCGAAGACGCAGAGGTCAACGCGGCAGGTCACCAAAAGCTTCCCGGGCGTTGCCCGCGATTCCGCCCTCGGTAACCTTTGCCCATGGGGAGGGACGAAACCGGTGCGAGACCACCCGGCGGCCCGCGATGACCACTGAGCGCACCGAGGTGCGCACGCCGGTCCCCGCCGCCGCCCTCGACCGCTGGCGGGCTCTGCTCGCCGCGCACCCGCTGACCGTCGACCTGGTCTTCTACGTCGTCTGCACCGTCTACGCCATCGCACTGGCCCTCACCAACGAGTTCTACGGCTTCCGCATCTGGGGTTCGTGCGCCGCGTTCGGCTACGGATTCGCCGCTGCCCACACCGGCTGGCTGATCGCCACCGGCCGCCAGGGCGGGTTGCTGCGCTCCCGCTGGGTGGGGATCGCCGGCATCGGCGTGCTGTCGATGCTGCTGCCGCTGGCGGTCCTGGTGGTCCGGCGGCTCACCGGCACCGACTGGCTGAACACACCGTTCTCCTGGAGCGCCCAGCCCGAGGTGTGGGTGATCGAGCGGTCGGCGAGCCTGCTGCTGGACAACGGCACGCCGTACGTGGACGTGGAGGCGCTCACCCGGGCCCCGGAGGTCAACGACTACACGCCCTACGGCCCGGTCATGGCCGTGTTCGGTCTGCCCCGCGCCCTGTTCGGCGGGAGCCCGGTGGCCGACGCGCTCACCGACGCGCGGCTGGTGTTCGCCCTGACCGCGTGCGTGTGCGCGTGGCTGACGATCCGGCTGTCCCGGACGCCGCGGGTTCCGGTGCGCGCGGCGCAGTTCGCGATGGCGTGCCCGCTCACCGCGCTGACCTGGGCGGTCGCCGGGCCGGACCTGGCGATCGTCGGTCTCATGCTCGTCGCGGCCGCGCTCGCGGCCAGGGACCGCCCGGTGGCGAGCGCGATCGTCCTCGCGCTGGTGATCAGCGCGAAGCTCATCGTCGCACCGGCCGCGGTGGTGCTGGCCGTGCTCGTCTTCGCCCGCCTGGGCGGCAGGGCCCTGGCGCGCTTCCTCACCACGACGGTGGTCGCGTGCGCGGTGCTCAACATCCCGGTGTTCCTGGTGAACCCGCGGGCGTTCGTGGAGCACGTGATCCGGTTCCCGGCCGGCCTGGGCCAGGTGACGTCACCGGCGGCGAGCCCGCTGCCGGGCTATCTCATCGCCAGTACCGGACCGGCCGGGAAAGTGGCCGCGTTCGTCCTGCTCGCGGGCGCCGCTGCCGCGATCCTCGTCTGGTTGCTGCGGCGTCCGCCCGTCGCGGGGTCGGACGCGTTGTGGCGCATCGCCATCGGGCTGGGAGCGTTCACGCTCCTGACGCCCGCGACGCGCTTCGGGTACCTGGTGTACCCGTCCGTGCTCCTCGGTGCGATGTTGTGCTTCCGCCGCGCCGAGGCCGGAGGTGCCCGGCCTACTTCTTCTTAGCGCGCGTCGCCCCGCCGCGTCCGCGCAACTGCACACCGGATTCGGAAAGCACGCGGTGCACAAAGCCGTACGAGCGTCCGGTCGACTCGGCCAGGGCTCGAATGCTGGCACCCTTCTCGTATTTCTTCTTCAGGTCAGCGGCCAGCTTGTCACGCGTACTGCCGGTGATCCGCGCGCCCTTCTTCAGGTCAGCCACGTCGTTCCGCCTTCCACCAGATCGCGTTGGCAGGCCACAGTGGGCCTCGTCACGCAATGATCGAACACGAACCGGGAATTTGCCAGACGACGGGCGAAAAACCTGCCCAATGGCGGAAAAATTGCGCCATTCAAGGTTGTTGCCTAGTCCAACTAAGCAATCGAGCCTTTGTTTACCTCATGCCAACTGGACGAGTTCCAAGTAATCATCCGACCAGTGATCCTCCGTGCCGTCGGGCAACAGGATCACGCGCTCGGGCTCCAGCGCCTCGACCGCGCCCGGGTCGTGGGTGACCAACACGACGGCGCCGGTGTAGCTGCGCAGGGCGTTGAGGACCTGTTCGCGGCTGGCCGGGTCGAGGTTGTTGGTCGGCTCGTCGAGCAGCAGCACGTTGGCGGCGCTGGACACCAGGCCCGCGAGCGCGAGCCGGGTCTTCTCACCACCGGAAAGGGTGCCCGCGGGCTGGTCGAGTTGCTCACCGGTGAACAGGAACGAGCCCAGCAGGTTCCGCAGCTCCTGCGCGCCGGTGTCGGGGGCGAGGTGGCGGATGTTCTCCCACACGCTGGCGTCGTGGTCGAGCGTCTCGTGTTCCTGCGCGTAGTAGCCGAGGCGCAGCCCGTGGCCGGCCACGACGCTGCCGGTGTCGGGTTTCTCCATGCCGCCGAGCAGGCGCAGCAGGGTGGTCTTGCCCGCGCCGTTGAGGCCGAGCACGACGACCTTGGTGCCGCGGTCGATCGCGAGGTCGACGCCGGTGAAGATCTCCAGCGAGCCGTACGATTTGGACAGTCCGTCGGCGGTGAGCGGGGTGCGCCCGCACGGGGCCGGGGCCGGGAACTTGATGTGCGCGACCTTGTCGGCCTGGCGCTGGTCGTCCAGGCTCGCGAGCATCTGCTCGGCGCGGCGGGCCATGTTCTTCGCCGCGACGGCCTTCGTGGCCTTCGCGCCGAGTTTCGCGGCCTGTGCCTGCAGGGCGGCAGCCTTCTTCTCCGCGTTGGCCCGCTCCCGGCGGCGGCGCTTCTCGTCGGTCGCGCGCGCTTCCAGGTAGCGGTTCCAGGTCATGTTGTAGTTGTCCAGCTCGCCGCGGGTGGCGTCGAGGAACCAGACCTTGTTGACGACCTCGGCCAGCAGTTCGACGTCGTGGCTGATCACCACGAGACCGCCCTCGTGGCCCTTGAGGAAGCCGCGCAGCCAGTTGATCGAGTCGGCGTCGAGGTGGTTGGTCGGCTCGTCGAGCAGCAGGATGGTGTCGGAGCGGCCGGAGGCCCCCACGTCGGAGGCGGCGAACAGGATGCGGGCCAGCTCGACGCGGCGGCGCTGGCCACCGGAGAGGGTGCGCAGCGGCTGGGCGAGGACGCGGTCGGCCAGGCCGAGGTTGGCGCAGATGCGGGCGGCCTCGCTCTCGGCGGCGTACCCGCCCAGGGAGGCGAAGCGTTCCTCGAGGCGGCCGTAGCGGCGGATCGCCTTGTCCCGCTCGGCGTCGTCGACCAGCTCGGACATGGCGGTCTGGGCCTTCTCCATGTCGCGCAGCAGGGTGTCGAGGCCGCGGGCGGACAGGACGCGGTCCTTGGCCGTGACGGAGAGGTCACCTTCGCGCGGGTCCTGGGGCAGGTAGCCGAGCTCGCTGCCGCGGCGCACCTCGCCCGCATAGGGCTCGCCCTCGCCCGCGAGGACCTTCAGGGTGGTGGTCTTGCCGGCGCCGTTGCGCCCGACCAGGCCGATGCGATCGCCCGGCTGGATGCGCAGGGTGGTGTCGGAAAGCAGAATGCGCGACCCGGCGCGCAGTTCGAGGCCGGTGGCCGTGATCAAGAGAACTCCCGGATGGCGGGGGTGGACGGGTGGCATCGACGGGCCTGCCGGACAGGCGGCCCGGAGCTACTCCAACTGGACGTCCACGAGACCCAGTGTACGGATCACGGTCCAGCGATTTTCCCCGCGGTGGCGGGTCTCACCACGCCACCAAGGTAGCTGGGTGGTCATCCCGTCGCCTGACACTGGACGATCACCTTGAGCCAGGGCCGCAACATCCGTGCTCGCGCGAGTTGACATGCCAACCTTGCGGCCCTGGCTCAAGGTGATATGCACAAACCGGAAGGCGACGGGATGACCACCCGGCGGTGCGCCTTACGGCGCCGAACGTCACCTTCCGACCACCCCGCCCCCGATGCCTGATTGTGTTTCAGTCGCCGAGCAGGGTTGTCAAGGCGGGAAAGCGTGCCTTGACAACCCTGGTCGGCGACTAAAGATCGGCTGTGGATCGGGGGCGGGGGAGGTCTGGTTGGGGTAGTCGGTGGCGTTGCGTTGCCGGCCGGCGGTTGGTTGCTGGGTGGCGTGCTGGTCAGAGCACGAAGCTGTCCGACCACGGCTGGCCGGATCGGCCGGAGAGCGCGTCCAGCAGGCTGACCGCCTGCTTGTCCGTCAGCGACGACACGAAGTCGATCACCGCGCGGCCCCTCGCCAGCCCGCGCACGGCGTCGGCGCCCGCGACCGGCTCGCCCGTCGCTCCGACCAGCAGTTCGGGCGCGTTCCGGGCCAGGTCCTCGAACTCCGACTGCGCCAGCTCGACCAGGTCGTGCAGGCGCCGCGGCAGGCGCGACACCTCGTCCCGGTCGGCGAGCCACGCGTCGAGCGCGTCGACCAGCGTCGTCAGCAGCGAGGCCTGTCCCCGCTGGTGGAGGGCCAGTTCCGGGCGCAGCAACACGAACCGGCGGTGCACGAACTTGAGCACCTGCACCTCGTGCCACTGGGCGGTCCGCAGCGACACGTGCCCGGCCCGGGTGGACGGCGACGGCAGCACGATCACGCCGTCCACCAGCCGGTGCGTCCACCGCGCGGAGAACGCCGCCGTGGCCTGCTCCGCCTCGATCGAACCGTCGAACGGCTCCGCGAGCAGGCCGTCGACCAGCTCGGCCCGGATCCGCGACACCGCGTGGGCGAACGCGTCGTCGTCGACGATCCACGCGTCCTTGGCGTGCATGCGGCGCCGCAGCTGCTCCAGCGACCGGCCGGGGCGGCGGATCTGCGCGGCGAGCGTCGCGTTGTCCAGTCCGGCCAGCTCCACCGCGTGGTCGAGCCACTCCCCCAGCTCGGCGGCCACCGGCGCGTGCTGCAGGACCCCGATGCGGTGGAAGTCCTGGATGTCGTGGATCGCGTAGGCGAGGTCGTCGGCGGTGTCCATCACGGACGCCTCGACGGTCTGCTGCCACGGCTCGATCCGCCCGGCGAACGGCCTGCGCGCGGCCACCACGTCGTCCAGCTCGGTGCAGTACGCGGAGAACTTGCTCGACCCGGTGCCCGGCGCCTCGTCCGGCTCGGCGGCGCCCCGCGGCGGGATGCGCATCGCGGCCGGGTGCGGGTCGGGCCAGTGCAGCCGCGCCCACGGGTACTTCAGCACCGCCGCCCGCACGGCCGCGGTGAGGTCCAGGCCGACCGCCGCCGGGCCGCGCACGTCGGTCGTGGTGATGATCCGGAACGTCTGCGCGTTGCCCTCGAACCCGTCCGGCAGCGAGAACCGGTGCCGGGCGATGCGGTCCAGCACCTGCTCCCCCAGGTGCCCGAACGGCGGGTGCCCGAGGTCGTGGGCGAGCGCGGCGGCCTCGGCGACGTCCGGGTCGAGCCCGCCGAGCTTGCCGATCAGCTCGGCGGAGTCCACCGAGGACAGCAGCCGCTGCGAGATGGCGCGGGCGACCTGGGCGACCTTGAGGCTGTGCGTGAGCCGGTTGTGCAGCAGACCGGACCCGGCCGCGCTGACCACCTGGGTCACGCCGCCGAGCCGGGCGAAGAACGGCGACACCACGATGCGGTCCCGGTCGGCCCGGAAGGGGTTGTCGGCCAGGTCGGACCACGCCGGTTCGCTGGCGTTCTCCCGGCGTAGCGTCCGCGGATCGGGTTCCATGCGCATCACCGTATCTGTCCCGCCCGTACCCCCGCGGGAGTACGCTGCCCGCCCCGCAGGTGAACATCAGTCGACATCTCTTTCAATACGACCACCTCACCAGCGAAGATCGGTCCGTGCGCCCAGTCCGGTTCGCCTTCCAGCCGCTCTACAGCCTGAACACCGGCGGCATGGTCGCGCTCGAAGCGCTGGCCCGCCCCGCCGAGGGGTCCGTGCACGAACTGCTCGACACCGCGCGCCGCGAACGGCGCCTCGTCGAGACCGACATCGCGCTGGCGTGCGACGCCGTCCGCGCGGAAGCCGACCAGCAGACGCTGCTGCCGCTGCACCTGAACATCACGGCCGCCACCGCGGCCGCGCCCGCGGTCGATCCTCTGCTCGACACCCTCGCCCGCGTCGGCAAGCGGCCGCGCGAGGTGGTGCTGGAGGTCGGGCCGCCGTTCTGCTCGGTGTGGCCCGAACAGCTGCTCGCCGGCCTGCACCGGCTCGGCGAGCTGGGTTTCCGGCTCGCGCTGGACGGCCTCGGCCGCGGCGACCTGCCGTTCGCGATGCTCGCGGCCGCGCCGGTGGACGTCCTCAAACTCGACCGCAGCGTGCTGCGCGGGCTACCCGGTGACGCCGGCTCGGTCGCGGTCGTCGAATCCCTGCTGCACTTCACGTCCCGGACCAACGCGCGACTGGTCGCGACCGGGGTCGAGACCGAAGCGCAGCTGGGAGCGGTGCGCCGCCTGGGGGTGCGCATCGCTCAGGGCAACCTGTTCGCCCCCGCCCGGGACGGGGTGAACCTGGGGCATCTGCTCACCCCGGCGATCCCGGACCCGGAGGAGCGCCTCACGCCGGGGCCGCTCACCACGCCGCGCGTGCGGGACTTCCTGCGCCCGGCGAGCACCCTGCCGCACGACGCGACCTGCGACGACGTCCGCACCGCGCTGGCCGCGGGCGACGCGCCGAGCGGCATCGTCGGGATCGACGCCGACGGGCGGCCGCGGTGGTCGATCGACCGCACCCGGTTCCTGGTGTCGGTCACCGGGCCGTACGGGCACGCCCTGCACGCGAAGCGCAGCGCGGAACGGCTCGCCGACAGCCCGCACACGATCCACGCCGACGCGGGCGCGCTGGAGCTGCTGGAGCTGGTGACCGACGCGGACTGGGGCCGCACCGGCGACGACGTGGTGGTGGTCGACGACGCGGGCCGCTGCCTCGGTGTGGTGCTCGTGACCGAGGTGGTGCGCGGGGTGGCCGAGGCGAAGGTCGAGGAGGCGGCGGCGCTGAACCCGCTGACACGGCTGCCGGGCAGCGACACGGTGGCGCGGGACGTGGACCGGCGGATCGGCAGCCGGGAGGCGTTCGTCGCGGCGTGGCTGGACGTCGACTCGTTCAAGGCGGTCAACGACAACGCCGGTTTCGCCGCCGGGGACGACCTGATCCGCGCCATCGGCCGCACCCTGACGGACCTGGCGTCGCGGCTGCCGAGGATGGTGGTGAGCCACGTCGGCGGCGACGACTTCCTGATCGCCTGCGACGTGGACGAGATCGGCACGATCGCGGGCGCGCTGCTGGACACGCCGTGGAGCGCGGAGGGCATGCCGGTGACGGTGTCGCTGGCGACGCTGGTCTGCGCCACAGCGACGATCGAGTCCTATCGGGAGGCGTCGCGGCTGCTGGCGCCGCTGAAGAAGCAGGCCAAGTCGGTGCCGGGGTCGAGCTGGGTGCTGGGCCGTCCGGGTTCGGAGCGGGTCGAGGTGCTGCGCGGCCGTTCGCGGCACGCGCTGCCGGAGCAACGCCCGGCGGGGCCGGTGGGGTTGAGCCGCGCCGGGTAGCGGTGCGGCGGCGGGTTGGCGGGGCTCTGCACACGTGCGGCACCGCCGAAGCAGCGGCCGGCCGGTCCGGTCGAGTTGAGCCGCGCCGGGTAGCGGAGCGGCGGCGGGACGGTGCTGCAGGTTGGACGCGCTGCCGGAGCAACGGCCAGCGGGGCCAGTCGGGTTGAACCACGCCGGATAACGGGCGGCGGCGGGACGGTGCTGCAGGTTGGACGCGCTGCCGGAGCAACGGCCAGCGGGGCCAGTCGGGTTGAGCCGCGCCGAGTAGCGAGGCACCGGCGGGATGGTGCTGCACAGGTGGTCGCGGTGAGCGTTGCCGGAGCAGTGCCGGGGAGGCGTGCAACCGGCGGGCCGCGTGGTCCGTCTGGGAAGCATGCGGATGTTGCCGGTGTTGGCGCTCGGGCTGGCTGTGCTGACGGCGTGCGGGGCGTCGGAGGGTGCGGCGGGCGGTGAGCGGGCCTGCACGCTGATCGGTGCGATGCGGGGGATCAGTGTCGACGTCGCGCCGCGGGCGGATGTCGCGGGCGCTGAGGTGACCGCCTGCTGGGGCGCGGACTGCCGCACGTGGCGGCCGGACCTGCACCGCGCCACGGCCGCAGAACCGCAGGGCTGCACCGGCACCGGGCCGGACGACACGTGCTCGGCGCGGGTGGTGGAGACCGGTGGCTGGTACGCCTTCGTCGACGTCCCCGACCTGCGGGAGGGGCCGGTGGAGATCACGGTGGTGCTGACGAACGCGGCCGGGGTGGAACTGGCCCGCACGACGCAGGCCACCGCCGCCGAGCTGGTGTACCCGAACGGCCCGGACTGCGGTGGCGGCGTTCCGCAGGCGAACATCCGGGTGTAGACGATGCAGAACCACCCGGCACTGCTGCTGGCCGCCCTGGCAGCCTGCGGCAGCGTTCCGCACGCGGACGTCGGGGGTAGACGGTGCGGAACTGCCCGGCACTGCCGGCCTGTGGCGGCGTTCCGCAGGCGAACATCCGGGTATAGACGATGCGGAACCACCCGGCACTGCTGGCCGCCCTGGCAGCCTGCGGCGGCGTTCCGCACGCGGACGTCGGGGGGTAGACGGTGCGGAACTGCCCGGCACTGCCGGCCTGTGGCCGCGCTCCGCAGGTGAACAACCGGGGGTAGACGATGCGCGCGGCACTCCTGCTGGCCTCGGCCGTCCTCGTGGGCTGCGGCGGAGCGCCGCACACCACTGACGTCCTCCGGCGGCCGTGTTCCGCCGTGGCGCTGGTTCCCGGGATCTGGCTCGACGTGGGGCCACGGCCCGGCCAGGTCATCACGGCCGCGACGGTGACGGCGTGCCGCGACGGCGTCTGCCGGACCGAACAGGCGTCACTCGCTCCGCAGGACACCGGGTGGGCGGGGTTCGCCGCGTTCGACGACCTTCGCGTCGGTCCCTACGAAGTCACCGTCGTCCTGCCGGGCGGCACCCCCACAACGCAGAACACCGCCGCGCGGCTCGAGTTCCCTGGTGGGCCCGAGTGCGGCGGCGGTGTTCCGCGGGCGAAAATCCAGCTCTAGACGGTGAAGCCCAGCGCCCGGAGCTGCTCCCGGCCGTCGTCGGTGATCTTTTCCGGGCCCCACGGCGGCATCCAGACCCAGTTGATCCGGAAGTCCTTCACCACGCCGGCCTGGCCGACCAGCACGGACGCCGTCTGGTCCTCGATCACGTCGGTCAGCGGGCAGGCCGCCGACGTCAGCGTCATGTCGATTGTGGCGGTGTTGTCCGGCTCCACGCGGATGTCGTAGACCAGCCCGAGGTCGACCACGTTGATGCCGAGCTCGGGGTCGACGACGTCCCGCATGGCCTCCTCGATGTCCTCGATCTTGGCCACGTCCGCGGCGGGCGGCTGCGCCTGCTCGGGCAGGTCCTCCGCGGTGCGGCCCTCGCGCGTCTGCTCCTCGGTCACTTCTCGGCTCCGTTCGTGCGGGTCAGCGCATCCTTGAACGCCATCCAGCCCAGCAGGGCGCACTTCACCCGCGCCGGGTACTTCGACACCCCGGCGAAGGCGACCGCGTCCTCCAGCACATCCTCGTCCGGCTCGATCTGGCCGCGGCTCTGCATCATCTCCACGAAGGTGTCCATCGTGGACAGTGCCTCCGACACGGTGTGACCGGTCACCAGATCGGTCAGCACCGACGCGGACGCCTGGCTGATCGAGCAGCCCTGCCCCTCGTAGGAGACGTCGGCGACCTTGTCGCCCTCGACCTTCAGCCGCAGGGTGATCTCGTCGCCGCAAGTCGGGTTCACCTGGAACGACTCCGCGTCGAAGGGCTCCCGCAGGCCGTGGCCGTGCGGGTTCTTGTAGTGGTCCAGGATGATCTCCTGGTACATGCTCTCCAGGTTCACCTACGCCACCCCGAAGAACTTCTGCGCCTCGCGGACACCACCGAGCAGCGCGTCCACTTCGGACAGATCGTTGTACAGGTAGAACGTCGCCCGCACGGTGGCGGGCACCTGGCAGACCCGGTGCAGCGGCCACGCGCAGTGGTGTCCCACGCGCACGGCGATGCCCAGGCTGTCCAGCACCTGGCCGGCGTCGTGCGGGTGCACGCCGTCGACGACGAACGCCACGGTCGCGCCGCGGTCGGCGCTGTCCCCGGGACCGATCAGCCGGACGCCGGGGATCTCGGCGATCCCGGCCAGCGCGGCCTCGACGAGCGCGTGCTCGTGCGCGGCCACCCGCTCCATGCCGATCGCGGTCAGGTAGTCCACCGCGGCGCCGAGCCCGACGGCCTGCGACGTCATCGGCACGCCGGCCTCGAACTTCTGCGGCGGCGGCGCGAACGTGGTGCGCTCCATGGTGACCAGCTCGATCATCGACCCGCCGGTGAGGAACGGCGGCATCGCTTCGAGCAGCTCGCGGCGCCCGTAGAGCACGCCGATGCCGGACGGCGCCAGCATCTTGTGCCCGGAGAACACCGCGAAATCCACCCCGAGGGCGTGGAAGTCGACCGGGAAGTGCGGCACCGACTGGCACGCGTCCAGCAGCGTCAGCGCGCCCACCTCGCGGGCCCGGCGGACGATCGGCTCGACCGGGTTGATCGTGCCGAGCACGTTGGACTGGTGCGCGAACGCGACGATCTTGGTGCGCTCGTTGACCAGCTCGTCCAGGTTGGACAGGTCCAGCCGGAACGTGTCGGTGAGGTCGAACCACCGCAGCGTCGCGCCGGTGCGCTGGCACAGCTGCTGCCAGGGCACCAGGTTCGCGTGGTGCTCCATCGCGGTGATGACGATCTCGTCGCCCGGCCCGATGCGGAACCGCTCGGCCTCGGGGCCCGCGGTGGCCGCGTTGCTCATCGCGTACGCGACCAGGTTGATGCCCTCGGTGGCGTTCTTGGTGAACACCAGCTCGCCCGGGTCCGCGCCGACGAACTCGCCGGTGCGGGCACGGGCGTACTCGTAGGCGTCGGTCGCCTCTTCGGCGAGCTGGTGCGCACCGCGGTGCACCGCCGCGTTCGAGGTCTCCAGGAACCGGCGCTCGGCGTCCAGCACCTGGGTGGGCCGCTGCGAGGTGGCGCCGGAGTCCAGGTACACCAGGGGTTTCCCGTCGCGCACGGTGCGCGACAGGATGGGGAAGTCGGCGCGCAGCGCAGCGACGTCCAAAGGCGTGTTGGCCGCGGCTGTGGTGGTCATGCGCGCCAACTCCTCTCTCGCGGTGTCAGTTCGGGAGGTACAACAACGTCAGACCGCCGCGGCTTCATTCTTGCCGGTGTACTTGACGTAGCCGTTCTCCTCCAGCTCGTCCGCCAGCTCCTTGCCGCCGGACTCGACGACCTTGCCGTCGGCGAAGACGTGCACGAAGTCGGGCGTGATGTGGCGCAGGATCCGCGTGTAGTGCGTGATCAGCATGACGCCGACCTCGTTGTTGGCCTTGTACTCGTTGACGCCCTCGGAGACGATCCGCAGCGCGTCGACGTCCAGGCCGGAGTCGGTCTCGTCCAGGATCGCGATCTTCGGCTTGAGCAGCGCCAGCTGCAGGATCTCGTGGCGCTTCTTCTCACCGCCGGAGAAGCCCTCGTTGACGCTGCGCTCGGCGAACTCGGCCGAGATCTCCAGCTTGGCCATCTCGTCCTTGACTTCCTTGACCCAGTGGCGCAGCTTCGGCGCCTCGCCGCGCACGGCGGTGGCCGCGGTGCGGAGGAAGTTCGACATGGACACGCCCGGCACCTCGACCGGGTACTGCATCGCCAGGAACAGCCCGGCGCGCGCACGCTCGTCGACGCTCATGTCGAGCACGTTCTCGCCGTCCAGCAGCACCTCGCCGGAGGTCACCTCGTACTTGGGGTGGCCGGCGATGGCGTAGGACAGGGTCGACTTGCCCGAGCCGTTCGGGCCCATGATCGCGTGCGTCTCACCCGAGCGGATCGTCAGGTTGACGCCCTTCAGGATCTCCTTGGCGCCCTCGTCGGTGGTGACGCTCGCGTGCAGGTCCTTGATTTCCAGTGTGGCCATGGCCCTTTTTCGTCTCTGTCTCTCGTGGTGGAAGGAGTGGCTCAGCTGCCGACGGCTTCGAGTTCGGCCTCGATCGCCTCGGCCAGGCGCTCGCGGACCTCGGGAACGTCGATCTTCATCAGGATCTCGTGGAAGAACCCGCGGACGACCAGACGCCGCGCCTGCTCCTCCTCGATCCCGCGCGACTGCAGGTAGAACAACTGCTCGTCGTCGAACCTTCCCGTGGCGCTCGCGTGCCCGGCGCCGGCGATCTCACCGGTCTCGATCTCCAGGTTCGGCACCGAGTCGGCGCGCGCGCCCGTGGTGAGCACGAGGTTGCGGTTGAGCTCGTAGGTCTCGGTGCCCTCGGCCGCGGCCCGGATCAGCACGTCGCCGATCCACACCGCGTGCGCGTCGTCGCCCTGCAGCGCGCCCTTGTACATCACGTTCGACTTGCAGTTCGGGACCGCGTGGTCGACGAAGAGGCGGTGCTCCTGGTGCTGCCCGGCGTCGGCGAAGTACAGGCCCAGCATTTCCACGTCGCCGCCGCGGTCGGCGAACGTCGCGGTCGGCGAGACGCGCACCAGGTCGCCGCCCAGGGTGACCACGATGTGCTTGACCGTGGCGTCCTTGCCGAGCCGCAGGTGCTGCTCGGAGACGTGCACCGCGTCGTCGGCCCAGTCCTGGACGCTGACCACGGTGAGCTTGGCGCCCTCGCCGACGACGAACTCGACGTTGTCGGCGTAGGTGCCCGAGCCGAGGTGGTCGAGCACGACCACGCCTTCGGCGTAGGCCTCGGCGCGCACCTGCACGTGGCCGTAGGCGGTGTTGCCCTCGCCGGGGCCGGTCAGCCGCAGCACGGTCGGCTTCGACGCCTTGGTCTCCTTGGGCAGGGTCACCAGGGTCGCCGCGGCGAACGAGCTGTACGCCTGCGCGGCGATCCGGTCGCTCGGGACACCGGCCTGGCCGAGACGCTCGTCCTCGCGGCCGACGGTCTCGACGCGCACCTCGGGGGCGGCGTCGACGTCGACCTTGACCTCGCCGGAGGCCGTGGCGGTGCCGTCGTGCAGCCCGCGCAGCCGCTTCATCGGGGTGAAGCGCCAGTTCTCCTCGCGGCCGCTGGGGACCTCGAAGGCCTGGACGTCGTACCCGGTGAAGCGCTCCGCGCGGGAGGCCGCCGGAACGACGGCCTCCGCTGCGGCAGCGGTGTTCTCAGCAGACACCGTCATGTCAGCCGACGGCTCCTTCCATCTGCAGTTCGATCAGGCGGTTCAGCTCGAGCGCGTACTCCATGGGCAGCTCGCGCGCGATGGGCTCGACGAACCCGCGCACGACCATCGCCATGGCCTCGTCCTCGGTGAGACCGCGGGACATCAGGTAGAACAGCTGGTCCTCGGAGACCTTCGACACCGTCGCCTCGTGGCCCATCGACACCTCGTCGTTGCGGATGTCGACGTAGGGGTAGGTGTCCGAGCGGGAGATGGTGTCGACCAGCAGCGCGTCGCACTTCACCGTCGAGGCGGAGTGGTGCGCCCGCTTGGCGACCTTGACCAGGCCGCGGTAGGAGGTGCGGCCGCCGCCGCGCGCCACCGACTTCGACACGATGGTCGAGGAGGTGTGCGGCGCCAGGTGCTCCATCTTCGCGCCGGCGTCCTGGTGCTGACCCTCGCCCGCGAAGGCGATCGAGAGGACCTCGCCCTTGGCGTGCTCACCCATCAGGAAGACCGACGGGTACTTCATGGTCACCTTGGAACCGATGTTGCCGTCGATCCACTCCATGGTCGCGCCCTCTTCGCACTTGGCGCGCTTGGTGACCAGGTTGTAGACGTTGTTCGACCAGTTCTGGATGGTCGTGTAGCGGCAGCGGCCGCCCTTCTTCACGATGATCTCGACGACGGCCGAGTGCAGCGAGTCCGACTTGTAGATCGGCGCGGTGCAGCCCTCGACGTAGTGCACGTAGGCACCCTCGTCGACGATGATCAGGGTCCGCTCGAACTGGCCCATGTTCTCGGTGTTGATCCGGAAGTAGGCCTGCAGCGGGATGTCCACGTGCACGCCCGGCGGCACGTAGATGAACGACCCGCCGGACCACACCGCGGTGTTCAGCGCGGAGAACTTGTTGTCACCGGCCGGGATGACCGAGCCGAAGTACTCCTGGAACAGCTCCGGGTGCTCCTTGAGGCCGGTGTCGGTGTCCAGGAAGATGACGCCCTGGGCCTCGAGGTCCTCGCGGATCTTGTGGTAGACGACCTCCGACTCGTACTGGGCCGCGACGCCGGCGATCAGGCGCTGCTTCTCCGCCTCCGGGATGCCCAGCTTGTCGTAGGTGTTCTTGATGTCCTCGGGCAGCTCGTCCCAGCTGGCGGCCTGCTGCTCGGTGGAGCGGACGAAGTACTTGATGTTGTCGAAGTCGATGCCCGACAGGTCCGCGCCCCAGTTCGGCATGGGCTTGCGCTCGAAGAGCTTCAGCGCCTTCTGGCGCGCCTCGAGCATCCACTCCGGCTCGCTCTTCTTCGCGGAGATGTCAGCCACCACGTCGGCGTTCAGCCCGCGGCGGGCGCTGGCGCCCGCGGCGTCCGGGTCGGCCCACCCGAACGCGTAGTTGCCCAGGGACTCGATGGTCTCTTCCTGGGACAGCGGCGTCGTGGTGGGATTGCGCTGCTCGGCAGCGGCAGTCATTCGCGTTCCCCTCCGTCCGGAGCTTTCGCTTGCAGACCCGGCGGATTTTCCGCAGGGACGTGTGTCGTGCACGCGGCGTCACCGCGTGCGATGGTCGCCAGCCGCTGGACGTGGGTGCCCAGCAGCTTGGCGAACGCCTCGGTCTCCGCCTCGCACAGCTGCGGGAACTCAGCGGCGACGTGGGCGACCGGGCAGTGGTGCTGGCACAGTTGCGCGCCGGCACCGGTGGCCGATGCGCCCACCTGGCGGGTGGACGCAGCGTAGCCTTCCCTGGTCAGGGCGGCGGCCAGGGCCTCCGCCCGGTGTGCGGGGCCGTCGGCCGCGTTGACCGCGGCCCGGTGCGGCTCGACCAGGGCGGCCACCCGCCGCTCCGCGAACGCCCGCACCGCGTCCTCGCCCGCGTGCTCGGCGAGGAACCGGATGGCGGCGACCGCGAGGTCGTCGTAGGCGTGCCCGAACCGCGCCCGTCCCGTCTCGGTGAGCAGGAAGAGCTTGGCCGGGCGGCCCCGGCCACGCGGTCCGCGCCGGGGCGCGTCCCGCGTCTCGGCCTCCCCGTCGGCGACCAGGGCGTCCAGGTGGCGGCGCACGGCGGTCGGGCTGATGCCCAGCCGCTCCGCGACGACACCCGCCGTCATGGGGCCGTCCTCCAGCAGGAGGCGGGCGACCTCGTGGCGAGTCCGCCCTTCCGGGGTGGCCTGAGCGGGCACCACGGCACCGGGACGGCTCGCGCCGTCCTCGTGCTGGGTGGTCCCGCTGTTTTTCACAACATAAGTGTGTCGTATTTCGGGCGGGGAGGCAAAGAGTGGTCATCTCACGGTGAGCGGGGTCACTGCGCCGGAAGCGTAGGCGCTGGTCGGGGCCGGTCGGCGAGGTCGGCCGGGTCACTCTGGTGGGTGAGCGCGGCGTGCCACCCGCCGCCGGACGTGCGCGCCCCGGCCGCTCGGCTCGCGCCCGCCGCGAGCTCCGCACCCAGGGGCGCGCGCCCGACCCACCACCGCAAGTCCCCCAGGGCTCGCGTACCGCGCCCGGAGCGGCGGCGGCCTGCTCCACCGCACGTCAGACACGGTGTTCGCGCTCGTGAACTGCCCTTCACCACAGCCCTTCGCGGCGTCGATACCCTCTCTGTGTGGCATTGGGCGAGCAGAGCACCGGTGGCGGTGCGGTGGCGGTACCGCTGTCCCCGGTGCGGCCCCCCGAGGCCGGGCCGCTGGAGCAGCGCGAACTGCGCGCGCTCGACATCATCCGCCGCCTCGGCACGATCGGCGCCCTGCTGCTCGCGCTCGGCTCGCTGGGCGCGGGGGCGGCCCCGGTGCTCAACCCGGTCCAGGACATCCCCGTCCTGCGCCTGTTCGCCCGCATCCCCACCGTCTCGCTGGCCATCTGTTTCGCCGGCATGGGCATGCTCGTCGTGGGCTGGCTGCTGCTCGGCCGGTTCGCGCGGCCGGGGCGCGCCCGCCTCGCCACGCGTGCGCAGCTCACCCGCACCCTCGTCATGTGGCTGACGCCGCTGATGTTCATCCCGCCGCTGTTCTCCCGCGACGTCTACAGCTACCTGGCGCAGAGCGAGATCGTGCACCGCGGCATGGACCCCTACTCGCTGGGCCCGGCGCAGGCCCTCGGCGTCGCCGACCCGCTCACCAGCGGCGTGTCCAACATGTGGCGCGAGACCCCGGCCCCCTACGGCCCGCTGTTCCTCAAGCTGGGCAGCTGGATCTCCGCGATCGTCGGCGACAACATCGTCGCCGGCGTGCTGCTGCAGCGCGCCCTGGCACTGGCCGGCGTCGCCCTGATCATCTGGGCCCTGCCGCGGTTGGCGCAGCGCTTCGGCGTCGAACCGGCCACCGCGCTGTGGCTGGGCGCGGCCAACCCGCTCGTGTTGTTCCACCTGGTCGCCGGCGCGCACAACGAAGCCCTCGGCATCGGCCTCATGGTCGCGGGCCTCGAGCTGGGCATCCGCCGCCTCCCGGTGCGCGTCACCGGTGACACGGCGCCGCCGCTGGCCCGCGGCGAGGTCCTGTTCATCGTGCTCGGCGCGGCCGTCATCACGCTCGGCGCGGCGGTGAAGATCAACGCCATCATCGCGCTGGGCTTCTTCGGCGTGATGATCGCCCGCCGCTGGCACGGCCGCATCACCGACCTGCTGCGCGCCGCGGCGCTGGTCACGGGCGTGTTCGCGGTGGTCATGGTGGCCGTGTGCCTGGGCACCGGGCTGGGCTTCGGCTGGGTCGGCGCCCTCGGCACGCCGGGCCTGGTGCGCAGCTGGATCTCCCCCACCGCCGAGCTGGCCAACCTGGGCGGCGTGCTGGGCATCGCGCTCGGCCTGGGCAACCACACCAACGCGCTCGTGTCCATCCTGCAGCTGGCCGGCACCGCGCTGGCGGGGCTCATCACGGCCAAGTTCCTCTGGGACAGCTTCCGCTGGCGCTACCGGCCCATCATCGGCCTCGGGGTGTCGCTGGGCGCGTTCATGATGCTGCACGTCGCGATGCAGCCGTGGTGGCTGCTGTGGGCGGTCATCCCGCTCGCCGCCGCGGCGGGCACCTCCCGCTTCCGGGTCGCCGCCAGCGTCGCCAGCGTCGCGCTGGCGTTCCTCGCCGCGCCACCGGGGAGCACGTTCGACGGCCGCTCGTTCGTCGTGCCGCAGGCCTACCTGGCCGCGGCTCTCGTCGTCGCCGTCGCGGTGGTCGTCGTGTGGCGCAGGGCACCTCTTCTGCTGAAGAGGGATCCGCAGCCGGTGGCCTGAGCCGAGGTCGTACGCTTGACAGTCGTGAGCACACCTGCCGTCGAGATCACCGGGCTGGTGAAGCGGTACGGCTCGAAGACCGCGGTCGACGGCCTGGACCTCAAGATGGACCGCGGGCGCCTGCTCGCGCTGCTCGGTCCCAACGGCGCCGGCAAGACCACCACCGTCGAGATCTGCGAGGGCTTCCGCCGCGCCGACTCCGGCTCGGTGCGGGTGCTGGGCCTGGACCCGGTCCGCGACGGCGCCGCGCTGCGCCCCCGCATCGGCGTGATGCCGCAGGGCGGCGGCGCCTACCCCGGCGTCCGCGCCGGCGAGATGCTGGGCCTGGTCGCCGCCTGCGCCGCCAACCCGCTCGACCCCGCGTGGCTGCTCGACGTCCTCGGCCTCGCCCCCGCGCGCCGCACCCCGTTCAAGCGCCTCTCCGGCGGCCAGCAGCAGCGCCTGTCGCTGGCCTGCGCCCTGGTCGGGCGGCCGGAGCTGGTGTTCCTCGACGAGCCGACCGCGGGCATGGACCCGCAGGCCCGCCGCCTGGTGTGGGAGCTGCTGGGCGCGTTGCGGGCCGACGGCGTCAGCGTGCTGCTCACCACGCACCTGATGGAGGAGGCCGAGGCGCTGGCCGACGACGTGGTGATCGTCGACCACGGCAAGGTCATCGCCGAGGGCACGCCGAGCGCGCTGACCGCCGACGACGCCGACACCGCGCAGCTGCGGTTCAAGGCCCGCGCCGGGCTGGACACCGACCTGCTCTCCGCCGCGTTGCCGGAGGGCTACCACGTCAAGGAGTCCGCGCCGGGCAGCTACCAGGTCTCCGGGAAGGTGAACCCGCAGGTGGTGTCCACGGTGACGGCGTGGTGCGCGCAGCAGGGCGTGCTGGCCGAGGAGCTGCACGTCGGCAAGCGCGACCTGGAAGAGGTCTTCCTCGAACTGACCGGACGGGAGCTGCGCTCGTGACCGCACCGGCCCGGTTCCCCGCCGGCACCTTCACCCCCGCGCCGGGCGCGGGCAGCCGCGCGCGCATGCTGCTCACCCACGCGAAGCTGGAGACCAGCCTCACGCTCCGGCACGGCGAGCAGATCCTGCTCACCCTGCTCATCCCGCTCGCCCTGCTGATCGGCCTGACGCTGCTGGACATCCTGCCGTCCGGCGACCTCGCCGGAGTGTCCAAAGCGGACTGGGTGACGCCGCGGATCTTCGCGCTCGCGGTCATGTCGTCGGCGTTCACCGGGCAGGCCATCGCGCTCGGCTTCGACCGCCGCTACGGGGTGCTCAAGCGGCTGTCGGCCACCGCCATCCCGCGCTGGCTGCTCGTCGCGGGCCGGATCGTCGCGGCCCTGGTCGTGGTGCTGCTGCAGGTCGTCGTGCTCGGCGTGGTCGCCGCATTCCTCGGGTGGAGCCCGTCGCCGGCGGGCATCGCCGAGGCGGTGGTGCTGCTGGTGCTCGGCACGCTGAGCTTCGGCGCGCTGGGCGTGCTGCTCGGCGGGTCGCTGCGCGCGGAGGCGGTGCTCGCGCTGGCCAACATCGTGTGGTTCGTGCTGCTGCTCGCGGGCGGCATCCTGCTCGCGCCGTCCACGCTGCCGTCGGCCGCCGCGACCGTGATCGAACTCCTGCCGTCCGGAGCGCTGGCCGAGGGACTGCGCGCCGCGCTCGTCGACGGGCAGTTCGCCGTCGGCCCGGTCCTCGTGCTCGCCGTGTGGGGCGTGCTGGCGGCAGCGGTGGCCGCGAAAACGACAAAACTGACATAACTCTAGGATGTTGCTGTGGCCCTGAGCTCCCTGATCGCCCGTCTGCCCTACCCGTCGCGTCCGGTGCAGCGCGCGATCGCCGTCGCCGCGATCGTGGCCCAGGCGGGCATCGGGGTCACCGGCTCGGTCGTCCGGGTCACCGGTTCGGGCCTGGGCTGCCCCACCTGGCCGCAGTGCTTCCCGGGCAGCATGGTCCCGGTCGCGCACCCCGAGTTCGACACGCTCAACCAGTGGATCGAGTTCGGCAACCGGCTGCTCACCGTCGTGGTCGTGCTGGTCTCCGCGCTGGCGGTGCTCGCCGCGTGGCGCGTGCAGATCGCCCACCCCGAGCGCAAGCGCCTGGTGAAGCTCGCCTGGACGATGCCCGGCGGGGTCGTGCTGCAGGCCGTGGTCGGCGGCATCACGGTGCTCGCGAAGCTCGAGTGGTGGACGGTCGCGATCCACTTCCTCGCCTCCACCCCGCTGGTGTGGCTCGCGGTGCTGCTGCTGCGCGCGTTCAACGAGGGTGACCAGCCGGCCCGCTGGCTCATCCCGCCGCTGGCGAAGAAACTGCTGGTCACGCTCGTCGTGGCGCTGTGGGCGATCCTGATCGCCGGCACCACCGTGACCGGCGCGGGCCCGCACGGCGGCGACCCGGAGACCCACCGGCTGGACGCGCCGATCGAGGTCCTCGCGCAGGTCCACGGCGGCCTGCTGGTCGCCTACCTGCTGGTGCTCGCGACCTTCGGACTGGTGCTCATGCGCGGCGGCACGCCGGCCGAGCTGTGGCGGCGTTACGCGATCGTGTGGGTGGTCGCGCTGGCGCAGGGTGTGCTAGGATCGGTGCAATACGCCCTCGGCATCCCGGAGGCGCTGGTGTCGCTGCACGTCCTGGGCTCGGCGCTGGTGATCGTGGCGACCGCCGCACTGTGGTGCGGCTGCCGCGACCGCGGCCCGGTCACCTCGGCCGGCCCGGCGCCGCGCGAGCCGGAGCTGACCGCGGCCCGCGGCTGACCGCGGCTGGGGCGAGGTTTCGTCGCCCGTCATGCGGTAGTAACGCCCGAGGGGGGTATTCGCCAAGACGGCTCCGTACGGTGGGGCCGGAGAGAGAGGTTACTGCCGCCCATGACGAAACCGCTGATCTCGCATCGCCGGTCCTCCGGTCAGATGATCGTGCTCAAAGCGTTCCTGCTGATCCCGTTCCTCGCCCTGATCACCGCTGTTCCGCTGGCGTGGGGCTGGGGCCTGACCTGGCTCGACCTGGGCCTGGCGGTGTTCTTCTACGTCGTCGCGACCCTCGGGGTGACGGTCGGCTACCACCGGTACTTCACGCACGGCGCGTTCAAGACCGGCCGTCCGCTGCGCGTCGCCATGGCGATCGCCGGCAGCATGGCGGTGCAGGGGTCGGTCATCTTCTGGGTGGCCAGCCACCGCCGCCACCACGCGTTCGCCGACCGCGAGGGCGACCCGCACTCCCCCTGGCTGTTCGGCACGAGCCCGGCGGCGCTGCTGCGCGGCTTCTGGCACGCGCACATGGGGTGGATGTTCCAGCGTGAGGTGACCAACTACGAGCGGTTCGCGCCGGACCTGCTGGCCGACGACGACCTGCGCGTGGTCAACCGGCTGTTCTGGCTGTGGATCGTGCTGAGCCTGGGCCTGCCGACGCTGCTCGGCGGCCTGCTGAGCTGGTCGTGGTGGGGCGCGGTGACCGCGTTCTTCTGGGCCGGGCTCGTGCGGATCGCGTTCCTGCACCACGTGACGTGGTCGGTGAACTCGATCTGCCACATGATCGGCGACCGGCCGTTCGCCAGCCGGGACAAGGCGGCGAACTTCTGGCCGCTGGCGATCCTGTCCATGGGCGAGTCCTGGCACAACTCCCACCACGCGGACCCGACGTGCGCCCGGCACGGCGTGCTGCGCGGGCAGGTGGACGTGTCGGCGCGGGTGATCTGGATCTTCGAGAAGCTGGGCTGGGCGCGCGACGTGCGGTGGCCGCGCGCCGAACGCCTCGCCGCGAAGCGGCTCGAACCCGCTTCCTAGTTCCTACAGGGCGTGCCCGGCCATCCGGCGACGGTGGCCGGGCCCGATCCGCGTGGAGTTGACGGTCTCGGCGTCCCACTCGGCCGGTTCCAGGTCCTCCACGGCCTCGACGAGCTTCTGGCCGGTCTCCACGGACGGGACGACGACGTCGCCCATCGCGCCGTCGTGGCCGACGAGCACCACGCGCGCCCCGGCGCGGCCGATGTTCTCCACGACGGCCTTGGCCGGCTTGCCGTGCTCGGCGACGAAGCGGCGGGCGGTCGTAAGCTGCTTGGCGGTGGGCGCCGGTGCCTCGGTCTCTTCAGCCATGTCGGCATCTTAGGGAAGATCCGCGCGGCCCACCCGGTTGTGCGAGGTGAACCCGACCACGTCAGGAGGACACAGGCGATGCCCACGGCAGTGCAGATTCGGCAGACCGGCGGACCCGAGGTGCTGGAGGCCGGTGACGTCGAGGTCGGCGATCCCGGGCCGGGCGAGCTGCTGGTCGACGTGGCCGCCGCGGGCGTGAACTACATCGACACCTACCAGCGGAGCGGGATCTACAAGATCGACCTGCCGGTCACGCTGGGCATGGAGGGCGCCGGGACGGTCGCCGCGGTCGGCGAGGGCGTGACGGGCTTCTCGGCCGGTGACCGGGTGGCGTGGCAGGGCGTGCTCGGCGGGTACGCGCAGCGGGCCCGGATCCCGGCGAGCGCGGCGGTCGCGGTGCCCGAGGGCGTGTCGCTGGAGACCGCCGCGGCGACGATGCTGCAGGGCATCACCGCGCACTACCTGGTGCGGTCCACGTACGAGGTGCAGGAGGGCGACACGATCCTGCTGCACGCGGCCGCGGGCGGCGTCGGCCTGCTGCTGACGCAGCTGGCGAAGGCGCGGGGCGCGCGGGTGATCGGCACGGTGTCGACCGAGGAGAAGGCGGCGCTGGCCCGCGAAGCCGGCGTGGACGAGGTGATCCGGTACGACCAGGTCGATTTCGCCGAGGAGGTCCGGAAGCTGACCGGCGGCGAGGGTGTGGCCGCGGTGTACGACGGGGTCGGCAAGTCCACTTTCGACGGAAGCCTGGCGAGCCTGCGGGTGCGGGGTTTCCTGGTGCTGTTCGGGGCGGCGAGCGGCCCGGTCCCGCCGGTCGACCCGCAGCGGCTGAACTCGGCGGGCTCGGTCTACCTGACGCGCCCGACGTCGGCCCACTACGTGCGCACGCGCGAGGAGCTGGAGTGGCGCACGGGCGAGCTGTTCGAGGCGGTCACCTCGGGCGCACTGAAGGTCCGCGTGGGCGCCAAGTACGCGCTGTCCGACGCCGCGAAGGCGCACGAGGACCTGCAGGGCCGCCGCACGACGGGCAAGGTGCTGCTGATCCCGTAGTCAACCGGGGCGGGTTTCGGGCATGCGGATCGCGACCGCGATCCCGGAGGCGGCGGTGAGCACGGCGACGAGCGCCACCGCCGCCCGCACGCCCCACAGATCGGCGGCGAGCCCGGACACCACCGCCCCCACCGCGAAGCCGCTGTCCCGCCAGAGCCGGTAGACACCGACGGCGCGGGCCCGCCACGCGGGATGCGCGACGTCGCCGACCACCGCGAGCAGCGTCGGGTAGACCATCGCGGTGCCCGCGCCGAGCAGCACCATCGCCACCGCCCAGGTCGCGAAACCGGTCGCGAGCGCGGTCAGCCCGAGCGCGGCGGCCTGCACCAGCATGCCCGCGGTGATCAGGTGCTTGCGGCCCCAGCGGTCCGACAACGGGCCGGTGACGAGCTGCCCGGCGCCCCAGACCGCGGGGTAGAGCGCGGCGAGCACGCCGGCGCCGGCCACGGACAGCCCCGCGGTGACGAACAGGATCGGGAACAGGCCCATCGCGAGGCCGTCGTTGAGGTTGTTCACCAGTCCGGCTTGGCTGGCCGCGGACAACGCGCGGTCCCGCACGCTGGTGCGGGCGAACACGGCCCAGCCGCTCAGTTCTCCGGTGGCGGCGTGGGCGCGGGATTCGAAGCGGGCGTGGCCGCGCGTCTCCCGCACGAACACCGCGGTCAGGCCGAGGCCGAGCGCGACGTAGGCCGCGCCGAGGAGGAACGGGGCGGGGCGCAGGCCGTAGTGCGCGGCGAGGTAGCCGGTGGCGGCCGCGGTGATCGCCAGCGCGCCGTACCCGGCGGCCTCGTTGAGCCCCATCGCCAGTCCGCGCCGCCGCGGGCCGGCGAGGTCGATCTTCATGATCACGGTGGTCGACCAGGTCAGCCCCTGGCTGAGACCGAGCAGGACGTTGGCGGCGACGATCCAGCCCCAGTCCGGGGCGAGAGCGAGCAGCGCCGGCGCCGGCACGGCGATCAGCCACCCGGCGAGCAGCACGGGTTTGCGCCCGTAGCGGTCGGACAGGGTGCCGGCGAGGTAGTTGGCGGCGGCCTTGGTGAGGCCGAACGCGAGCACGTAGGTGAGCAGGACGGTGTAGCCGGTCAGGCCGAACACCGGCCCCGCCAGCAGCGGGAGGACGGTCCGTTCCTGGCCCAGCACGCCGCCGACCAGGGCGTTGACCGCGACCAGGAGGCTGAACTGGGCGAGGTTGGCGCGCAGGCCCAGCCGGACCGTCACGCGCCGGTCACCAGGGCGTTCCCGGTCGCGCGGGCCCATTCGGCGGGGCCGCCGGCCAGCACCACCGAGATGTCCCGGTGGCCGGCCTGTTCGAGGACGCTCGCGGCGCTCATCGCCCGTTCGCCGTGGCCGCACATCACCACCAGCGGTTCCCGCGGCAGCTCGCGCGCGTCGAGGCGGCCCAGCTCGCGGTGCCGGGCGCCGGGCAGGTGACCGGCGGCGAACTCGGCGTCCTGGCGCACGTCGAGCACCGGCCGCCCGCCGACCCCGTCGGCCGTGACGACCCGCGTGCGCCGCACCGGCTGCCCGGCGGCGGTCCACGCGGCGAGCCCGCCGTCGAGCTCGCCTGCCAGGTCGGTGCGGCCGATCTTGACCGCCTGCCAGGCGATTTCGGCCGGGTCCTGGTCGCCGCCGCGCACGACGACGATCGGACGGTCGGAGGGCACGAGCCAGCCGAGCCAGGACGCGAACGCCGGGCGCAGCGGGATCGACAGCGCACCCGGCACGTGCCCGGCGGCGAAGTCGGCGGCGGGACGCGCGTCGACCACCACCGCGCCGTCGGCGGCCAGCGCGCGCACCCGGTCCACGTCGAGGCCGGGCAGGACCGGATCACCGGGCAGGACCACGCCGCGGCGGTTGGTGTCGGCCAGTTCCCGGAAGTAGGACGGGAAGCTGCCCAGCGATCCCCGCAGCGCGGCGACGAAGGCGTCCTCGTTTTCCGCGCGCAGCAAGGAGTTGCTCGCCTTCTCTGCGCCGATGGTGCTGGTGCGCCGCGCGCCGGGCGGTGCGGAGCAGAACGAGCCGGCGCCGTGGGTGGGCCACACCGCGACCTCGTCGGGCAGGGTCGCCAGCCGCCGCAGGGAGGCGTACTGGCGGCGGGCCAGCTCGTCGGTGCGGGCCGGGTCGACCAGGTCGGTGCGGGCCGCGGCCCCGACGATCAGGGAGCCGCCGGTGAACACCCCGACCGGGGCGGCGCCGTCGAGCAGGAGGAACGACAGGTGCTCGTGGGTGTGGCCCGGGGTGAACAGGGCGCGCAGGCGCAGCCCGCCCAGGTAGGTTTCGTCGCCGTCGCGCAGGCCGTCGTGGGTGAACTCGCGGTGCCCCGCGGCAGAGGCGAGGACGCGGGCGCCGTCGGTGGCCGCGAGCTGCCGGGCGCCGGAGACGAAGTCGGCGTGCAGGTGCGTGTCGGCGGCGAAGGCGAGCCGCAGACCACGGCGCGCGGCCGCGCGCCGGGCGGCCCGCAGGTCCAGGCTCACGTCGACGACCAGCGCCCGGCCGTCACCGAGGTCGACCAGGTAGGCCGAGTTGCCGAGCCCTTCGTCCACGAGGGGCATGACGTCTACAGTGGACATGATCGGTCACCGCCGCGGTTTGGTGGCCAGCACGGAAACGCTGCGCACGCCGTAGCTCGCGCCGGCGTCGCGATGGCGGTCCCGTGGGGCGGCGGCGTTGCCCACCACCCGGGCGGCCTCGGCGAAGACGGCTTCCTTGTCCGGGCACAGGTTGATCACACCGTTGGAGATCACGCAGTCGGCGCTGCCGTCCGCCAGCGGGAGGTGCTCGATGTGCGCGTCCACGAACTCCAGTGTCGTGGCGCCCGACTCGGCGGCGAGGCGGCGGGCCTTGGCCGGCTGGGCCGGGGTGAAGTCGACGCCGATCACGTGACCGGACGGGCCGGTGAGAGCGGCGGCGCAGAAGGCGTCCATGCCCCAGCCGCTGCCGAGGTCGACCACGGTCTCGCCGGGGGCGAGTGCGGCGAGGTCGAAGAGGTAGCCGACCCCGGCGAAGGACTCGACCGCGGGCGCCGGTCCCGCGTCGAGCACCGCGGGGTCGTAGCCCGCCCGGACGGCGACCTCGCGTCCGAGCTCGAAGTGGAACCCCGCGCCCGGCTCCGTCGCGACCAGTTCGTACATCCGCTTGACCCGGGTCTCCAGGGCCCGGGTGTCCACGCCGGCGGTCATCGCGCACCTCCGCGCTTTTCAAGTGAGTTCTTGAATAAGAGACCCGCGCCCGGTTGCTTGTCAAGAGTTCTCTTGAATATGCTGGTCGCGTGGGTGACCGAGCGGCGAAGACCGAGCTGTACGACGCGCTGGCCGAGACCGCGAAGGCGCTGGCCAGCGGGCGGCGCGCGGAGCTGGTGGACGTGCTCGTGCAGGGTGAGCGGCCGGTCGACGAGCTCGCCGCCGAGATCGGCCAGTCGGTGGCCAACACCTCCCAGCACCTGCAGCGGCTGCTGCGGTCCGGCCTGGTGCGGACCCGCCGGGAGGGCACGCGCGTGTTCTACTCACTGGCCGGCGCCGCGGTGGCGCAGCTGTGGCTGGCGATGCGCGCGGCGGCCGAGCAGCACGTCGAGGGCCTGGCCCGGCTCGCGGAGGACTACGTCGGCGACCGGTCCGGCCTGGACGCCATCACGCGCGACGAGCTGGACCGGCGGCTCCGCGACGGCGACGTGGTGGTGCTCGACGTGCGCCCCGCCCCGGAGTTCGCGGCGGGCCACATCCCGGGCGCGGTGTCGATCCCGATCGGCGAACTGCGGGCGCGGCTGACGGAGGTCCCGGACGGCGCCCAGGTGGTCGCCTACTGCCGCGGCCCGTACTGCGTCTACGCGGACGAGGCGGTCCGGCTCCTCACCGAGGCGGGCCGCCGGGCGGCGCGCCTGGAGGACGGCTACCCGGAGTGGGCCGCGGCGCACGGCTGATACCCGCGCGGGAATTGTCCGCAATCCCGGCCCCGGCGAAGCTTCCGCCATGGATCTTGTCGAACGCTATGTCGCGCTGTGGAACGAAACCGACGCGAGCGCGCGCCGGAAGCTGATCGAGCTGCTGTGGTCCGAGGACGGCGTGCACCTGCTGCAACCACCCCGGGAGATGCGGGACCGGGCGACCGCCCTCGGGTTCGGCCAGGCGGTCCTGGCGGCCCGCGGCCACGCCGCCATCGAACAGCGCGTGCGCCGCGGCCACGAGGACTTCCTGGCGCCCGCCGGCGTCACGCTCAGAGCCCTCGGGAACACCGACCGCCTCGGCGACACCGTCAAGTTCAACTGGGAGCTCGCCGACGACACCGGGCAGGCGCGCAGCGCGGGGCTGGAGATCCTGACCCTCGCCGCGGACGGGCGCATCGCCGTGGACCACCAGTTCTTCGAGAGCTGACCCCGCCCCCGGACGAGGAGGCGGGGCCGGACCAGCTCACACGCTCACGGCGGCGCGGATCGTCTCCTTCAGGCTGCTCGTCGTCGCGATCACGGCCGTCGGTTCGTAGCCGCAGTGCGCCATGCAGTTCGCGCACCTCGGGTCCTTGCCGCGGCCGAACTTGTCCCACTCCGTCTCCTCGATCAGCTCCCGCCAGGTCTTGGCGTAGCCGTCGTCGAGCAGGTAGCACGGCCGCTGCCACCCCAGCAGCGAGTACGACGGGATCCCCCACGGCGTGCACTCCAGGTCCCGCTTGCCCTCGATGAAGTCGAGGAACACGGGCGAGTGGTTGAGCCGCCACTTCTTGCGGCGCCCGTCGGCGAAGGCCTTGGAGAACAGCTCCCGCGTCTGCTGCACCCCGAGGAAGTGCTCCTGGTCCGGGGCCTTCTCGTAGGCGTACCCGGGCGAGAGCTGCATGTTGTCGACCTTGACCACGTCGTTGAGGTAGTCCAGCACGTCGATGACGTCCTGCGGGGTGTCGGTGTTGAAGAACGTGGTGTTCGTCATCACCTTGAAGCCCTTGGACTTCGCCAGCTGGATCGCGTCGACCGCGGCCTGGAAACCGCCCTCCTTGCGCACCGACGCGTCGTGCTTCTCCTCGAGCCCGTCGATGTGGACCATCCAGGTGAAGTTGCGGTGCGGCTTGAACTTGTGGATGTGCTTGGGCAGCAGCAGCGCGTTCGTGCACAGGAACACGATCTTGTTGCGCTCCAGCAGGATCCGCGTGATCTCGTGGATCTGCGGGTGCATCAGCGGCTCACCACCGGCGATGGACACCATCGGCGCGCCGCTCTCCTCCACGGCGCCCACGGCCTGCTGCACCGGCATCCGCTGCTTCAGCAGGTGCGCGGGCTGCTGGATCTTCCCGCAGCCACCGCACTTGAGGTTGCACGCGAACAACGGTTCCAGCTCGACCAGGATCGCAAACTTCTCCTTGCGCAGCAGCTTCTGCTTGGCCAGGAACGCACCCAGCCGGATCGACTGGCGTAGTGGCATGCCCATGGTCTAGCTCACCTCCCGGGGTAGTGTGAAAACCACGTCTTCATCGGCCTCCGCGCGCTCGGTCACCGTCGACCTGCCCAGCCCGCGAAGGCACCGCACCAGCTCCGCCACCAGGTCCGGTGGGGCCGAGGCGCCCGCGGTGATCCCGATCCGCTTCACCCCGGCCAGCCAGCGCAGGTCCACTTCGGACACGTCGTCGACGAGCCTGGCCCTGGTCCCCCGCCGCCGCGCCACTTCCACCAGGCGCACCGAGTTGGACGAGTTCGCCGAGCCGACCACGAGAACGAGGTCCGCCTCCTCGGCCACCGCCGTCACCGCGCGCTGGCGGTTGGTGGTGGCGTAACAGATGTCGTCGCGTCGCGGGCCCTCGATCCCGGGGAACCGCGAGCGCAGCACCGAGGCGATCTCGTCGGCCTCGTCCACGGCCAGCGTGGTCTGCATCGCGTAGGCCACGCCGCCCTCGGGCGCCCGCACGTGCGCGGCCGCTTCGGCGTCCTCGACCACCACGATCCGCTCCGGCGCCTCCCCGACCGTGCCCTCGACCTCCTCGTGGTCGGCGTGCCCGATGAGGAACACCGTGTCGCCGCGCCCGGTGTAGCGCTTGACCTCGGTGTGCACCTTCATGACCAGCGGGCAGGTCGCGTCGATCACGCGCAGGTCCCGTGCCTGCGCCGCGGCCCGCACGGCCGGGGCGACGCCGTGCGCGGCCAGCACCGTCGTCGCGCCGCGCGGCACCTCTTCGACCTCCTGCACGAACACCGCGCCCAGCGCCTCCAGCCGCCGCACCACGTGCGCGTTGTGCACCACCTGGCGGCGCACGTAGACCGGCGCGCCGTACCTCTCCAGCGCCCGCTCGACGATCTCGATGGCGCGCTCGACGCCGGCGCAGAACGAGCGCGGGCTGGCGAGCAGCAGTTCGCCCTCCCCCGCCGCCTCGCACCACTCGCGCAGCGCCGGGACCGCCGCCCGCAGCGACCGCAGGCCGCTCAGGCCACGCAGCACCGTGCCCGGCCGCCACAGCGGCTGATCCGGAGTGTCCACAATGGCCCGCACGACCGCGACCGGACCGGGCAGCGACGCGAACTCCGCGGACTCCATGTCGACAGCCAGCGCGCCGTTTCGCGCGTACCTGGCCCGTTCCGCACCGTCCACGACGGAGGGCGCGGACGCGATCGGTCCGAGGTGGACGGTCAGCCCGAGCCGCCGCAGCGCCGCGGCGAGCACCGGCGCCGAGTGCAGCGGCACCCGCCCGTCCGGGCCGTCGATCTCGGTCGCCACCACCAGGTCGCCCGGCCGCACCTCCGGCACGAGCGCCCCGCCGACCCCGGCGACCAGAACCGGCCGTCCGGCCTCGGCCAGCCGCTGCGCCGATTCCGCCGCGCGGCGCGGGCCCATCCCGCCGCGCAGCACCACCAGGCCCGGCGTCCGCAGCGCGGAGGCCTCGACGCGCATCGGCGCGACCACGACGCCGGTCATGACCGTTCCAGGTACCGGCCGAGCGCGGTCACCGGGAACACCAGCCGGTACAGGTGGTAGTTGATGTAGAAGTCGCCGGGGAAGCCGGTGCCGGTGAACTGCGGCTCGTCCCAGGTGCCGTCGGCGCGCTGGGTCTGCGCCAGCCACCGCACGCCGCGCGCGGTCACCTCCGAGTCCCGCTCCCCCGCCGCAAGCAGCGCCAGCAGCGCCCACGCGGTCTGCGACGCGGTCGAGTCGCCGCGCCCGGCCCACGACGGGTCGCGGTAGGACCGCAGGTCCTCGCCCCACCCGCCGTCGGCGTTCTGGTGCTCGGCCAGCCACCGCACCGCCCGCCGGATCGCGGTGGCCGACGCCGGCACCCCGGCCTCGACGAGTGCGGGCACGACGGCGCCGGTGCCGTACACGTAGTTGGCGCCCCAGCGGCCGAACCACGACCCGTCGGGTTCCTGGTGGTCCAGCAGCCACTTCACGCCGCGGCGGCACTCCCGGCTGCTTGCCCTGCCCTCCTTGGCCAGCATCTCGACCACGTGCGCGGTGACGTCCGCGGACGGCGGGTCGATCACCGCGCCGAAGTCGCAGAACGGCAGCTTGGTGGTCAGTTCCTGAGTGTTGTCGGCGTCGAACGCGCCCCAGCCGCCGTCGCGGGACTGCATGCCGGTCACCCACGCCACGGCGCGGTCCAGCGCCCCGGACAGCCGCTCCCGGTCCGGGTGCGCGACGCGGCGCAGGCCGAGCACGACCTCGGCGGTGTCGTCGGTGTCCGGGTAGAGGTCGTTGGCGAACTCGAACGCCCAGCCGCCCGGGTCGAGGTCGGGCCGCCGCACGGCCCAGTCGCCGCGCACGGTGATCTCCTCGCCGAGCATCCAGTCGACGGCCTTGAGCACGTGCGGGTCGTCGGCGGGCGCGCCCGCGTCCAGCAGCGCGGTGATCGCCAGCGCGGTGTCCCACACCGGCGACTGGCAGGCCTCCAGCCGCCGCACGGTGCCCTCGGGCGTCTCCTCGCGGATCAGGAACCCCTCCAGCCCCTGCAGGCCCGCGCGCATCGCCGGGTGGTCCAGCGAGTAGCCGAGCAGGTGCAGCGCGAGCAGGGAGTACACCCACGGCGGCTGGATGCCGCCCCACCCGCCGTCGGCCTCCTGCCTGGCCAGGATCCACTCCGCGGCCTGCCGCATCGCGAACTCCCGCACCGGCTTGACCGCGACCTTGGCGTAGAGGTGCAGGGCCTTGTCGAGGTAGTGGAAGGCGCCGGACCAGGTCCACGGCGCGACGAGCCCGCCGCCGCGCTTCACGCCGGTGCGCAGCTCGTCGATGCCGAACGGCAGCGGGCGGACCGGCCGCAGGGTGCTGACCACGGTCAGCGGCACCACGGTCTGCCGCGCCCAGCAGCCCCAGTCGTAGACGTTGAGCGGCACCCAGGACGGCAGCAGCACCAGCTCGGGCGGCATGTTCGGCAGGTCGTCCCACGACCACAGCCCGAACAGCGCCAGCCAGATCCGGGTGAACACGCGGCTGGCCTCGACCCCGCCGCCCGCGCGGACGAACTCCGCCGCCCGCCGCATGTGCGGCTCGTCCGGCGAGTCCCCGGCCAGCCGCAGCGCGACCCACGCCTCCAGCGTGGTCGACAGGTCGCCGGGGCCGCCGTGGAAGGTGGCCCAGGTGCCGTCCGCGCGCTGCTGCGAGCGGATCCAGCGCGCGGCCTCCTCGGTCTCGCGCGCGGTGCGGATGCCGAGGAACTCCCGCATCAGCAGGTCCTCGGCGTCCATGGTGACGTTGGTCTGCAGCTCGCCCTTCCACCAGCCGCCGTCGCGTTGCAGCCCCTTGAGGTGGGCGACCGCACGGTCCAGCGTCTCGGCGGCGCCTGCGGCGGATCTGGCCGCCGGGTCCGCGGTCTGCGTCATTCAGGCCTCCCTGGTCACGATGAACCGCGCGAGGGCCAGCAGCTCCTCGCGCACCCGTCCCGGGACCTCGGCGTCCTCGAGCTTCTGCCGTCCCGCCGCCATCCGGCGGTGGGCTTCCTCCAGCGCCCACGCCCGCCCGCCGGCCAGGTCGACCAGGTCGGCGGCGCGGCGCACGGCCGCGTCGTCGGCGACGTCGCCGCCGGTCAGCCACGCGGCCAGCTCCCGGCCGGGCGCGCCGCCGTGGGTGACGGCGTAGGTGACCGGCAGGCTCTTCTTGCGGGCCCGCAGGTCGGAGTGCACCGGCTTGCCGGTGACCGACGGCTCGCCCCAGATTCCGAGCACGTCGTCGACCAGCTGGAAGGCCAGGCCCAGGTCGGCGCCGAACCCGGCGAGCGCCTCGACCGTGCGGGCGGGCGCGCAGGCGAGCACGGCACCGATCGCGGAGCTGGCCGACAGCAGCGCGCCGGTCTTGCCGCCCGCCATGTCCAGGCACTCGTCGAGGGTGACGTCGTCGCGCTGCTCGAAGGCCACGTCGAGGACCTGGCCGCGGATCAGCTCGCCGACCGCCTCGGACAGCAGGCGCGCCGCGGCGACCGCGCCCGGTCCCTCGGCGTCCAGCAGGACCTCGTTGGCCAGGGCGAGCATCGCGTCGCCGGTGAGGATGGCGCTGGCCGCGCCGCGCACCGCCCACACGGTCGGCCGGTGCCGCCGCTCGGTGTCGCCATCCATCAGGTCGTCGTGCAACAGCGAGAAGTTGTGCACCAGCTCCACCGCGACCGCGCCGGGCAGCCCGGTGGCCGGTGGCGCGCCCGCGGCCTCGGCCGACAGCAGCGCCAGCGCGGGACGCACGGCCTTGCCGCCGCCGGAGGTCGGGTTGCCGTCCAGGTCGGTCCAGCCGAGGTGGTAGTAGGCGATGGCGCGGCTGGCCGGGTCGAGCCGGTCGACGGCGGCCCGCATCGCGGGCAGGACGGCCTGCCTGCCCTGCTGCAGGGAATCGAGTACAGCGGTCATGCGGGTATCCCTTCCGATCGGCCCGGCGCCCCCGCGGGGGTCCCGAGCACGGCTTGGGCGGCCGCCTCACCGCTGCGCACGGCGCCCTCCATGGTCGCCGGCCACCCGGTGGCGGTCCACGCGCCGGCCAGGACCAGCCCCGGGGCGCGGGTGCGGGCCTGTGGGCGCAGCCCCGCGCTGCCCGGCGCGGGACGGAACGTGGCGTGCCGTTCTCGTGTCACGAAGAAGTCGAGCACCTCCGCGTCGCGTGCGGCGGGCAGCACCTCGCGCAACGCGGGCAGCAAGCGTTCCCGCAGCGCCCGCACCGGCAGGTCGATCTCCTCCTCGGCCGCGGACAGCGAGATCGCCAGGTACTGGCCGCGGTCGAGGCCGGCGGAGGCGGTGCGGTCGAACACCCACTGCAGCGGCGAGTCGACGACGGCGAAGAACGGCTCGTCCGTGACCGGGCGGTCGAGGACGACGTGCGCGTTGACGATCGGCGAGCTGCCCAGCGCGTCGGCGAAGTCCGCGGGCAGCCGGACCGCGCCCGCGGGCAGCAGTTTCGCCGCGACCGGGGGCGGCACGGCCAGCACGACCTGGTCGGCCTCGACCGGCTCGTCGGCCCCGATCCGCCAGGAGCCGTCCGCACGGGACAGCCCGGTCACCTTGGCGTTGAGCCGGACGGTGGCGCCCGCCTCGGTCAGCCGGGCCAGCGCGGGCTCGCCGTGCAGCCGCCGCAGCGGGACGGTGGCCCAGCCGATGTCGGCCGCGTCCGCGTCGGTCAGCAGGCCCACCTGGAAGACGGTCGCGGCCAGGCCGAGCGACGCCCGCTCCGCGGGGGCGTTCAGCGTCGCGATGCCCACCAGGTCCCAGAGTTTGGTGATCGCCTCACGGCTCTGCCCGTGCGCGGACAGCCATTCGCCGAACGTGCGGCGGTCGGAGCTGGGCGCGGCCGGGTCGACCGACTTCAGCGCGAGCGCGGCGCCGGCGAAGCGCATCCGGTCGCCGAGGCCGAGCGGGGTGTAGCGCAGCACCGAGTCCGCGAGGTGCAGCGGCGCGGGCAACGGGTTGCGGCGCAGCCACACCGGACGGCGCAGCCGCGGCGAGCGCACCGGGATCTCCAGCCGTGGCTGCAGGTGCACGCGGTCCATCACCCCGAGCCGCCGCAAGAGATTCACGTACGCGGTGCAGCAGCGGAGGAACACGTGCTGCCCGTTGTCGACGTGCAGGCCGCCGCGGGTGAACGAGTGCGTCAGGCCGCCCAGCAGGCCGCGGGACTCCAGCAGCGTCACCTCGTGCCCGGCGTCGGCGCAGCGCAGGGCCGCGGTGATCCCGGCGAGACCGCCACCGACGACCGCGACCCGCTGCCTCATGCCGCCCGCCCGCCCAGCGCGCGGACCGCCACGCCCAGCTTTTCCCTGCCGGACAAGGAAAGACGCTTGTCGTACACCGCGGCGGGGTCGTCGGCGATCCGTTCCAGCAGCTGCCGGTAGATGCCGGCCATCGCCAGGCAGCACGCGCCGCTGCGGCGATCCAGCAGCGGGCCCAGCCGCATGCCGTCGGCGTACCACTCGCGGGCGCGGGCCGCGCTGTGCCGGATGAGGTTCGCCAGGCCGCCGTCCGGGTCGGCCAGCGCGCCGTCGGTGACCCGCAGCTCGACCCCGAACGCGTCGAGGTCCTCCTTCGGCAGGTAGATCCGGCCGCCCAGGAGGTCTTCGCGGATGTCGCGCAGGATGTTCGTCTGCTGCAGGGCGATTCCGAGCGCGTCGGCGTAGCGGGCGGCCTGCGGGTGCGGTTTGTGCCCGAACACGCCCAGGCACAGCCGCCCGATCGACCCGGCCACGCACCGGCAGTACTCGGTCAGCTCGTCGAAGGTGCCGTAGCGGCGGCCCTCGATGTCCATCCACACGCCGTCGAGCAGCTCCTCGAACGCCTCCAGCGGCACCGGGTAGCGGTGTGCGGCGTCGGCGACCGCGACCATCACCGGGTCGGTGCTGCGGTCCAGCGCGGCCAGCTCCTTGCGCACGATCTCCAGCTGCGCGGCCTTCTCCTCGACCGGCAGGTCGCCGTCGCCGATGTCGTCGACGCGCCGCGCCAGCGCGTACACCGCGCACAGCGCCGAGCGGCGCTGACGGGTGAGCAGCCGGATGCCCCAGTAGAAGTTGCGGGCCTCCGTCCTGGTGATGTCCTCGCAGGTGGCGTAGGCCTGGTCGATCGTGGGTGTCGTCATGTGAGCCGACCACCTTCCCGGATCCGTCGGACATGGGCGGACGGGCGCACCAGCAGGGCGGTCAGGTGCGCCAGGACGTCGGTCTTGCGCGGGCGCGGGGTGCCTGCCAGGACGTCCCAGCGGGCGCGGCGCAGCGCGTCGAGGGTGGCCAGTCCCCCGGCGATGTAGCCGGCCACGGCGAGCCGCGCCCAGCCGTGCAGGCGGTCCAGCAGCGCCGCGCCCTCGGTGAGGAGGTCGAGCGCGCGGGCGGTCTGGGCGGCGACGGCCAGCCGCACCGGGCGGCTCGTCGTGGTGGCGTCCAGGTCGGCCTCGGTGGCGCCGAACGCGGCCAGGCCGGTTCGCGGCAGGTAGACCCGCCCGTTGCGGCGGTCCTCGGCCACGTCCTGGCAGTGCTCGATCAGCTGGAGCGCGGTGCACACCCGGTCGGACAGGCGCTCGGCGACCGGGTCGCGCACGCCGAAGACGCGCAGCACGATCCGCCCGACCGGATCGGCGGAGAGCACGCAGTAGTCCTCCAGTTCGGCCTGCGTGGCGTAGGACGCGACTCGCTGGTCCTGGAGGTTCGCCCGCACGAGGCGATTGAACGGGTCGAGTTCCAGATCCCGCCGGTGAATCGCGGGAAGAAGATCACGCAATACCCGTTCGTGTGGTTGATCCCCCCGAAAGGCGCGTTCCAGATCGCGCTGGAATCGCAATAACCCGGGCGTGCGGTCCTCGATTGCTGACTCATCACCCAGATCGTCGATGACCCGGGCGACGTCGTACACCGCCACCAGGTCCGCGCGCAGGTCACGGGGAAGTATCCGCAGTGCTACCGGAAAGTTCTCGGCCCGCTCCTTTTCACGCAGCACGCGGTCGCCGACCGTGCCGGGACCAGGGGGTGCGGGAGCCATCGCCTCATAATCACTCCGCGGCCGCGTTCGATTCTTCGCTCCGGAAACAAAAATGGAGAAGCCACGGTTGTCACGAGCTGACAGTATTGACCCGGACGATGGACGGCACGCGGGCAGGCGAGTGGGGGTCCACGACATGGCGGGCAGACGAACGGAGACCAGCGACGGCACGCTGGCGGATCTGGCGAAGGCGACCTCGGAACGGTTGCCGCGCATGCTGGACGACGTGGCGCGGCTGCTGAACGAGCACTGGCCGGACTACGCGGAGTTCATCGTCACCGAACGGGACGAGGTCCTGGTCTCCGCCAACATGTTCCTGCAGCGGCTGCTGCGGATGGCCAAATGGGACATCGCGGAGCTGTCCGGCATCACCGACCACGGCGCGGACCGGTTCGGCGAGCAGCCGCTGTTCGAGGAGATCGGGCGGGCGCAGTGGCAGCAGGGCCGCGATCTGACGAGCCTGCTGTCGGCCTACCAGATCGGCGCGCGGGTGGCGTGGCACCACGTCGCCGAGGTCGCGCTCGAGGTCGGTGTCCCCTCCGACATGTTCGCCTCGCTGGCCGAGGCGGTGTTCATCTTCGTGGACCAGCTGTCCTCGGCGTCGGCGCGCGGTTACGTGCTGGAGCAGTCCGAATCCGCCGCGATGCGGGAGCGGTTGCGCGACGAGCTGGCGGACATGCTGCTGTCCGACCGATCCGATTCCGCCGCGATCCGCGCCGCCGCGGCCAGGGTGGACTGGCCGCTGCCGCGGCAGGCGGCGGTCGTCCTGGTGGAGCCGGACAATCCGGTCGGCAGCGCTCTGCTGGGGCGGCTCGGGAACTCGTCGCTGCACGTCCGGCGGCAGCGGCTGGTCTGCGCCATCGTGCCCGATCCGGACGGACCGCAGCGGCGGGAGCGGCTGGCGTCGGCGTTGCGCGGCGCGGGCGCGGTGGTCGGGCACGCCGTGCCGCTGGAACGCCTGCCGGCCAGCATGCACGTCGCCGAGCTGGCCGCGCAGCTGCGCCGCACGCACGTGCTGGAGGACGATCCGGTGTTCGTGGACGAGCACCTGGACTCGATCATCGTGCACCGCGACGCGAAGCTCTTCGACGCGATGCGCCACCAGTGTCTCGCTCCGCTGGCGCACCTCGGGCCGGTGACGCGCAAGCGGTTGTGCGAGACGCTCGCCTGCTGGCTGCGGCACCTCGGCGACCGCCGCGCCATGGCGGAGGAACTGCACATACACCCGCAAACGGTGCGCTACCGGATGGCCCAGTTGCGTGAGCTGTTCGGCGAGAGCCTGGACGATCCGGACAACCGCCGCCGCCTCACCCTCGCGCTCGCCTGGGGCACTTCGGACCCCGGCGACGTGTGACGCGTCAGTCCAGTTCCGCCAGCACCACGCGGAATTCGGCGAGGAAGCCGTCCACGCTGTCCACCAGCGCCGCGTCCACGGTGGCGCTCATGGAGAACGATCCGTACCACCCCAGCACGCCGATGGTGAACGGGGTGCCCGGCGCGAGCGGGATGATGGCGAACGCCGTGCGCAGCGGGAAGTCGCCGAAGTCCACCTGCCACGCGGCACCGGGCATGTTGGACACGGTGCCGTTGAAGAACCGTTCGTTGTAGACGGTCCGGGCGAACCAGCGGTGGAAGAACGCCGGCATCAGCCCGGCCAGCGTGTGCTGCACGAACCGGGACGCGATGACCCTCGTGCCGGTGCGCAACCGCTTGGTGGCCTTGGCGATCCTCTTCAGGCGCTCGGCTTCGGGCATGTCCCCCAGCGGGATGTCCACCATGACCGCGGCGGTGACGTTGCCCTCCGCGCCGGGCCGCGGCTCGGCGGCCATCAACGTGACCGAGGTCAGCATCGACTCCGGCAGCGGCGCCACCGCGACCCGCCGCAGCGCGCCGGCCACCCCGCCCAGCAGCAGGTCGGTGACCCGCACGCCGTGCTTGCGCGCCAGCTCACGCACGTCGTCGAGCGGGATTTGCAGGGTGGCGTAGCGACGGTCCGGCGGGTCGCCCGCGGGCAGCCGCGTCTTGGGGCGCCCGTCGGTGGCCAGCTGCGCCAGGCCGACGGCGCCCGCGGCGGCCTTCTGCAGGGCGTTGGGCCGCTTGGTTTCGTTGAGCCCCTCGAGCAGGCTGGGCGAGTCGAACAGCTCCAGCATCAGGCTGATCGTGCCGATGCCGTCCGCCACCGCGTGGTGCACCAGCGAAATCACCGCCGCGGTGTTCTCCTCCACACCGCGCACGACGGCGAACCGCCACAGCGGCCGGTCCCGCGGCAGCGGCTCGCACTGGAACCGCGCGACGAGCTTGTGCAGCTCCCCCATGCCACCGGGCGTGCCGTCCGGGCGGGTCAGGTCGAAGTCGGGGACGTGCCAGTCCCAGTCGATGTCCGGGTGCGGCACCCAGTGCTGGCGGCGCCAGGGCGAGTAGTCCGACAGGCGCTGCGCGTAGCGGGGCATCGCGGGCAGTTTGTCGCGGATGGCCTGCTGCACCCACTCCCGGGTCGGCCCGGCGGGGTGGGCGGTGGTGTCGAGCATGATGAGCCCGCCGACGTGCTGCGGGTACGCCGGGGTCTCGACGTGCAGGAAGAACGTGTCGGAGGCGGACACCCGGTCGACCGGCCGGGCGACCTGCGCGAGCCAGGTGGCCGCGGCGATGAACACCACGGCGGCGGCCGCGTCGATCCAGTAGTGGTTGCCGGTGGCGATGATGACCGCGAACGTGATGGCGACGTGCACCGCGCTGACGATCTGCACGACCCAGCCGCCGCGGATGCGCGCGAGGACCACCGAGACCCACAGCGCCCACCCGACGTGCAGGGACGGCATCGCGGCCAGCTGGTTGGCCCCCTGGAGCATCGGCGAGCCCCAGGACAGGAACGTGTTCCCGAGCCGCACGGTGTCGACGAACCCGGCGCCGTCGAGCATCCGCGGCGGCGCGACCGGGTAGAGCCAGAAGCAGGCGAGCGCGAACAGGTTGAGCCAGACGAAGCTGTTGCGCACCGAGCGGTAGTGGACCGGGTGCCGGGCGTGCACCCAGATCAGCAGGATGATCGCGCTCGCGATGTAGGTGATCGCGTACTCGTAGTTGGCGAAGACGCGGATCCAGCCCTGCTCGGCGAGCCACAGGTTGACCGGGAGCTCGAAGTCCAGGTGCATCCAGCGTTCGAACGCCAGCAGCGCTTCGCCGTTGGCGTGCGCCCGCGGTTCGCGGCCCGGCAGCGGGAACGCCTCGACCAGCAGGTAGATCCCGAACAAGCCGAGCCCGAGCAGCAGTTCACCCCACCAGCCCGGACGCTGGACGGCCGCCGCGCGAGCGTCCGGGACCACCGGGGACCGTGAGGTGGAACCGACGGTGAGCACACCGTCATATACCACGCTTCGTGGCCGGAGCGCTCGCGCGAATCACCGCTCGACCGCGTAGTGCAGGTGGGTGACGCCCGGCGCCGGGACGGCTTCGACGAGGCGGAGCCGCACGTGCGCGGGCAGTTCCCGGAAGTAGGGCCGTCCCGCGCCCAGCAGGACCGGGACCTGGTGGAGGACGATCTCGTCGACGAGGCCGGCCGCGAGCGCCGAGGTCACCACGCCACCGCCCATGAGGCCGACATCCCGGCCGCCTGCGGCGTCGCGGGCCTGGGCGATCGCGTCTTCGATCCCGGTGGTGACGAGGGTCTGCCGGGTGCTGGTTTCCGCGGGCCGGTGGGTGAGGACGACGAGCCGCGCCTTCGGGTGCGGGCTGCCGCCGCCGAAGCGGTCGGAGTCCTCGTAGGTGGTGCGCCCGGCGACGATGGCGCCCACCCGGCCGGCGAGTGCGTCGAACACCCGGGCGCTGGGCTCGCTCAGCCGGAAGCCGTCGAAGACGCCACTCGGGGTGTCGCCGTCGAAGTACCAGTCGAACAGCATCCCGCCGTCGCCGAGGCCGTGGCCGGGGCGGGGGTCGCGGCCGGTGATGAAGCCGTCGACGGAGACGGCGTGGGCGGCGATGACCTTGCTCATCTCGGCGCTCCTTACGGGGTTCCTTCAAGAGACTCCGACGGTAGCAGTCTGAGTTCCTTCAGGGAACCCCAATTGCTAGAGTCGGGTCCATGCAGCGGACGAACTTCGGCGGGATGGCGTGCTCGATCGCGCGCACGCTGGACGTCATCGGGGAGCCGTGGTCACCGCTGGTGCTGCGGGACGTGTGGGCGGGGATGACCCGGTTCGAGCAGATCCAGGCCGACCTGGGCATCTCGCGGAAGGTGCTGACCGAGCGGCTGAACCACTTGGTGGAGCGCGGGGTGCTGGAGCGACGGCCCTACGACCGGCGGCCGCGCTACGAGTACGTGCTGACGGAGCGGGGCGCGGAGCTCGTGGAGGTCCTGATGGCGATGGCGCACTGGGGCGACCGGTGGCTGGCGGGCGAGGCCGGGCCGCCGGTGGTGTACCGGCACCGGACGTGCGGGTCGGTCAGCGGCGCCGGACTGCGCTGCGACCACTGCGGCGAGGCAATGCGCGCCCAGGACGTCGACCTGCTGCCCGGCCCCGGCGCGGCGGCTTGACCGGGTGCCGCCGTGCGGACTGTGGCCCGCAACGTTGGGGGTGGGAGCGGGGCTGCCGCGAGGGGGCGCGGGGCTCGGCACCCTGGAGCGCAGGGCTCGGCCGCGGGAGCGGGGAACGGGCCGCGGGCGTGGGGCGCGCGCGGACGTGAGGCTCGCACGCGGAGCGTGCGTGCGGGAACGCGGAACTCGCGGGCGGGAGCACGGCGCTCGGCACCCTGGAGCGCGGGGCTCGGCCGCGGGAGCGAGGAGCTGGCGCGGGGGCGTGGGGCTCGCGCGCGGAGCGTGCGTGCGGGAACGCGGAACTCGCGGGCGGGGGCACGGGGCTCGGCCGCTGGAGCGCGGGCTCTCGCGCGCGTGGGACTCTCGCGCCGGTGGAGCTTGCGGTGGGAGCGTGCGCTCGCCGACAGGGGCGTCAGGCCTTGCCCGGGGCATGCGGCTCGCCCACAGGGCGCGGGGCCTCTCGCCCGGCAACCTAGGACTCGCCCGCGGGTGGGCCTCACCCACCCGAGCGCGCGGCTCTCGCGCACGGGCGCGGCTCGTCCGCGGGAGCGCCGAACTGCCCGCGAGCGGGCGGCGGCGTCAGGCGGCGGCCGGTGCGGGGCTGTGGCGGCCGGCCAGCCGGAGCGTCACGCCGTCGCGGCGGAGTTTGCGCCATCCGTGGCCCACGCAGGCCGCGACGGTCAGCGCGGTGAGCAGCCCGCTGAGGATGCCGCGCGACATCAGGCCCGCCTCGACGCCCCAGTGCAGGAACCCGATGGTCATCGCGGCGTCGATGAGCCGCGAGCCGCCCCAGAGCAGTGCCACCTCGATGAACACTCGGTTCACCGTGCGGTGCTTGAACAGCTCCGCGGGCAGCCGCACGAAGTCCTTCGCCAGGCGCGCCGTGATGGGGCGCCCGATCATCGCGCTGCCGACGAAGATCAGGAACATCAGCACCGAGCCGACGGCCGGTTGCAGCACGTACACCACCGCACTGGACGTGACCAGCGCGAACGCCGCGCGTCCGACCAGCATCGCCGTGCACAGCAGCAGTGTGCGGGGCATGTCGCGCTTCATCAGGCGGCGCGCGCCGATCACGACGGCCGCCCAGCCCAGAACCGCGCACAGCGCGGGAACCAGGCCGACGAAATGCAACAACAACGCCAGCAGAACCGACGGGACGACGACCGTTTCCAGCAACAGGATCGCCGCATCCTTGATCGTTTTCCGCAGGTGCGGTATTTCGATCACCAAATGGCGGTCGCCGGACGACGCTCGGTGGTGCACGGGCTCCAGCCTCCAAGGGTCTGCCCTGGGTGCGCGGGGGCAGCGCACTCTCGACAGGCTCTGTAGGTTCCACCGCCCGCCGGGCCCGAAACCTACGCCGGATACCTGAATTAATCCTGAGCGAAGGAGTCCGAAGAACGGGACCGGGAGGGAACGGTTCCCGAGAATTTACCACTTCCGGGATAAACCCCGTGTTGGGCCGACCGGGTCGTCTCCGCCTGCACGCTCGGCGAGTGCGCGAGCCCGAACACGCCGAGGATCAACAACAGGGCCGCGCCGGCGGTCGCCGCGAGCGGGCCCGGCTCGGTCACCAGCGTCGCGTTGAACGCCAGTAGTCCCAGGAAATAGCTGGCCGCGGGGTTCACGATGGACATCACGGCGATCGCCGCGGACAGCGAACCCGACCCGTACGCCTGCTGCCCGAGCAGCAGCCCGGAGAAGGTCGACAGCGCCAGCACGTACCCCGGCCAGGTGAGCGCGGTGTGAGCGACACCCTCGTTCAACAGCAGGTCGGTGGTCACCTTCATCATGGCCGCGCTGATCGCGTAGCAGATGCCTGCCGCGGTGGCGATGAGCGCGCTGTGCAGCAGCGGGCCCCGGTTCTGGGCGACCTGCACGAGGGTGACGACGGTGGCCGCGGCGATCAGCACCGCGATCAGCAGGCGGCCCTGGTCCGGCGACCCGCCCAGCGGCGCGGTGCCCTCGACCGCGAGGAACACCACCACCCCGCCGGTGATGGCGAGCCCGGCCAGCCAGTCCCGCAGCGGTGGCCAGCGGCGGATCGCGGCCGAAGCCATCGGCAGCGCGAAGAGCAGTTCGGTGACCAGCAGCGGCTGCACGAGCGCGATCGACCCGAAGTGCAACGCGGCGGCCTGGCTGAAAAAGCCCAACAGGTTCGTGGCCCATCCCGCGAGCCACACCCTCTTGCGCAACAGCTTGCGGATCAGCCACAGTACGGGGACGCGATGTCGCGCGGCGCGCCCCTCGACGTCACTGTCGGCAACCTCGATCACCGCGCGTCGCTGCAGCGCGGCTGACGCCGCGAACAGGAACGCCGCGGCGAATCCGAGGAATACCGGGACTAACACGTCACTTGTCAGCGCTTCCAGTGGCGGAAAGATTCCGGGAACTCAGTCCGAACCCCCGAACCGGGCAGATAGTGCACGGTACACCGAGGGCACGGTCCCCCGCACCGCAATTGGCAATCTCAGCCAGCGCGGCACGTACTGCTCGGCCCGGTCCGCCGTGATCGCCGCCAGCACCGCCGCGGCCACCTTGTCCGCGGGCACCGGCCTGGGGCTGCGCCGCTGGTAGGGACGGCCGCGGCGGGCGAAGAACTCGGTGTCCACCACCCCGGGCACGACCACCCCGACCCGCACCCCGGTACCGGCCAGTTCCAGTCGCAGGCTCTCGGCGAAAACGTCCACCCCCGCCTTGGTCGCCGAGTACACCGACTCCCCCGCCACCCCGGCCCGGCCCGCGATGGATGTGACGAAGACCACCGCCGCCCTGGGCCGGTCGAGCAGCGCGGGCAGCAGGGCACGGGTCAGTTCGACGGGTGCGGCGAAGTTCACGGAGAGCAACCGCCGCACGTCGGCACCGGACATGCCGGACACCGGTCCGGCGTAGCCCATCCCGGCGTTGTTGACGAGCACGTCCACCCGCCCGGCCCGCGCGGCGATCTCCTCCGCGGCGGCCTCGACCGCGCCGGGCTCGGCGAAGTCGGCGCGGACGGCGACCCCGCCGGTGCGCTCCGCGAGCGCGTCCAACCGGTCGCCGTCACGCCCGTGCAGCACGAGGCGAGCACCTGCCTCGTGCAGCCGGAGCGCGGTGGCCGCCCCGATGCCCGACGAGGCGCCGGTGACCACCGCGACCGCTCCGCGGACGTCCATGGGTCAGTCTCCGATCCGGGCGGCGTTCCCGCCCGCCGAGCCCAGCGCCGCGAGGGACGAGCCCGGCTGCCGCCGGTCAGGCTCCCCCGCGGCTGCCACCGGACGTCAGCCGGCGACCTGGACCGCGTCGACGACGAAGACGAGCGTCTCGTTCGGCTTGATCGGGCCGTTGCCGCGGGCGCCGTAACCGAGGTCCGGCGGGATGACCAGCAGGCGGCGGCCGCCCTGCTTGATGCCCTCCAGGCCCTGGTCCCAGCCCGGGATGGCGGTGCCCTCGCCCAGCGCGAACGAGAACGGCGCCGAGCCGAACGAGTTCTGCTGGTCGACCTTGTCCGACCAGGTCACCAGGTCGTAGTCCATCTGCAGCGTGCTGCCCGCGTGGGCGGTGGCGCCGGTGCCCGGCTTCAGGTCCTTCGTCAGCAGCCTGGTCGGCGCGCTGCAGGTGTCCGGGATCGTGATCGTCGGCTTGGCGCCGAAGTCACCGGTCACGGTGATGTCGTCCGCGGTGCACTCGTGCGCGGCGCTGCCCGTGTCGTGCCCCGCCGAAGCGCTCGCGGACGCCCCCGCCGGCTCGGGAGCCGGGTAGGTCGGGCCGCCTCCGGGCGGGAAGGACGACGGTTCCTGGTCGGGCGCGCAGGCCCCGAGAGCGAGGGCGGCTGCCGCCGCGAGCACGATCTTGCCAGCGTTACGCATGGCGACACCTTAACCGGGCGTTGACGTCGGCCGTCCGGCGGAGTACAAGATGCCGAGCCGTTGCGTGGCACGGGTGTAGGCGACGTAGAGGTCGTTCCAGCCGCGCGGCGACTCCGCCACGATCTCCTCCGGCGCCAGCACCACGACACCGTCGAACTCGAGCCCCTTGGCCTCGGCGACGGTCAGCACCGACACCGCGTCGCCGTGACCGTCCAGTTCGGACCGGACCGCGCCCAGCCTGGCGGCCGGGACCAGCACCGCGACCGTGCCGCCGTCCGCGGCAGCCACCTCTTCGTCCACGATGGACGCCAGTGGGCGCTCGCCGAGCGGCGCGCCCCACGGCTCGACGCCGGTTTCCCGCACCGACGTCGGCACCCGCAGGTCCGGGTCCACCTCGCGCAGCGCCTCGGCGGCGCGGTTCATGATCTCCACCGGAGTCCGGTAGTTGACGGTCAGCTCACGCAGCCGCCAGCGGTCCCCGACGTAGTGGCCGAGCATGTCCCGCCACGACGACGCCCCGCCCGGCGCGCCGGTCTGGGCGACGTCCCCGACGACGGTCATCGACCGGCTCGGGCAGCGGCGCATCAGCAGCCGCCAGTCCATCGCCGAGAGCTCCTGCGCCTCGTCGACGATGACGTGACCGAACGTCCAGGTGCGGTCGCGGGCCGCGCGCTGCGCCGCGGTCAGGTGGCTGCTGCGTTCCTGCCGCTCGGCGAACAGCTCGGCGTCCAGGATGTCGGCGATGTTGATCTGGTCCTCGTCCAGGAGCTCCTCGTCCTGGTCCATGATGTCGAGCACACCTTCGGCGTAGGCGCGCTCCTCGCGCTCGCGCCGCTCGCGCGCGGCGCGCTCGGCCTCGTCGTCCTCGCCGAGCAGCTCGGCCAGCTCGTCGAGCAGCGGCACGTCGCCCGGCGTCCAGGGCGAGCGGGCCGGGCGCTTCAGCGCCGCGCGGTCGGCGTCGGAGAGCAGCCCCTCGGACGCGGACAGCAGGCGGTCCGGCTCGGCGAACAGGTCGCGCAGCAGCCGCTGCGGCGTGATCTTCGGCCACAGCTCGTCGATCGCGGCGGCGACGGTCTCCGATTCGGCGAGCTCCTTGCGGATCTCGACCCGGTCCCCCGCGTCCAGCACCGGCGCGTCGGCGTCTTCGCCCTCGGCGAGCGGGATGTCGGGGACCCCCTCGAAGAGGTCGACCTCCATGCGCACCGCGGCCCGCGCGGTCAGCGCGTCCAGCATCGCGTCGACGAAGACGCGGCGCGCCAGGTTGTGCGGGCGGCGGGTGCGCCGGGCCTTGGCGCGCGCCCGCTCGACGACGGCGCGGTCGAGCACCAGCACGTCGTCGTCGAAGGCGACCTCGAACCGCTCATCCGGCACCCGCTGGCGGTCGGCGACGGCCCTGGTGAGCACGTCGACCATCGCCAGCCTGCCCTTGACCTCGGCGGCCGCGCGGCTGTCCGCGCCGCGCGCCCGGATGCCGGGGAACAGCTGCCCGATCGTGGACAGCAGCACCCCGGTCTCGCCCAGCGACGGCAGGACCTGGCCGATGTAGTGCAGGAACGTGCTGTTCGGCCCGACCACGAGCACGCCGCGGGAGGCGAGCTGCTGGCGGTAGGTGTAGAGGAGGTAGGCGGCCCGGTGCAGGGCCACGGCGGTCTTGCCGGTGCCCGGCCCGCCCTGGACCACGACGACGCCGCTGAGGTCGTCCCGGATGATGTCGTCCTGCTCGGCCTGGATGGTGGCGACGATGTCGCTCATCTCACCCGTGCGCTTGCGCTCCAGCGCGGCCAGCAGGGCGGCCTCGCCCGCCAGGCCCAGGTCGGCCTGCTGCCCGTCGACGGCGCGCAGGTCGAGGATCTCGTCGTCGAGACCGACGACCTTGCGGCTCAGCGTGCGGATGTGCCTGCGGCGCCGCACGCCCTCCGGCGACGCGGCGGTGGCCAGGTAGAACGGCCGTGCGGCCGGCGCGCGCCAGTCCAGCAGCAGCGGCTCGTAGTCGCCCTCCTCGTCGAACAGGCCGAGCCGTCCAATGTAGGCGGGCGCCTGTTCGTCGTGGAAGTCGAGCCTGCCGAAGCACAAGCCCTGCTCGACGGAGCCGAGCTGCGCGAGCCGCTCGTGGTGGAGGCTGCTGGCGGCGTCCCGCTCGGCGCTCTCCTGCGGGGTTTCGCCGTGCGAGCGCAGCGCCCGCTCCAGGCGCCGCTCGGCGGTGGTGCGCTCGGCGTCGAGCCTGCGGTAGAGCATGGACACGTAGTCCTGCTCGTGCTGAAGGTCGGTCGTGTTCTGGGGTTCCCGGTCCTCAGCCACGGACAAGAGCAACCTGCTTTCGGCATCGGGTGACAAGTCGGCCTGGAACCCAACGAAGGCGAGCGCCGGAAGATTCCCGGCCGCGCGTCAGAACGGCAGGCCGAGAGTGGGCAGACCGATCGCCGAGTCGACCGCGAGCGCGCAGAACAGGATCATCAGGTACGTGTTCGACCGGTGGAACAGGGCCATCGGCTTGGTCTCCACGCCGCGCTTGACGCCCGAGTAGAGGCGGTGCGCGTAGAAGAGGAACCAGGACCCGGCCAGCACCGCGAAGCTCGCGTACAGCCAGCTCGTCGCGGGCAGCAGGAGCAGCGTCCAGCCGACCATCACCCACGAGTAGATGAGGATCTGGCGGGCCACGTGCTCCGGCGTGGCGACCACCGGCAGCATCGGCACGCCGGCGCGCTCGTAGTCGTCGCGGTACTTCATGGCCAGCGCCCAGGTGTGCGGCGGCGTCCAGAAGAAGATGACGGCGAACATCACGAACGCGGGCCACTGCACCGTGCCGGTGACCGCGGCCCAGCCGATCACCACCGGCATGCAGCCCGCCGCGCCGCCCCACACCACGTTCTGCGCCGTGCGCCGCTTGAGCACCAGCGTGTAGACGAAGATGTAGAACAGGATCGTCGCGATCGCCAGCACCGCGGCCAGCAGGTTCACCGTGAAGTACAGCATCGCGAACGAACCGGCGCCCAGCGCCAGCGCGAACACCAGCGCGTTGCGCCGCGGCACCGAGTCGCGGACCAGCGGGCGCCGCTTCGTCCGGTTCATCACCTTGTCGATGTCGGCGTCGATCACGCAGTTCAGCGCGTTCGCGCTGCCCGCGGCCATGGTGCCGCCGACCAGCGTCGCCAGGATCAGCCACGGCGACGGGATCGTGCGCGCGGCGAGGAACATCGCCGGGATGGTGGTGACCAGCAGCAGCTCGATGACCTGAGGCTTGGTCAGGGCGACGTAGGCGCCGACGATCCGGCTCACGCGCCGCAGACCACGCGGGCGCTCGCCTCCGGGGTCGACAGCGCTGGTGCTGTCACTGCGCCCGTGCGCAGCGTTCACCAACGACAATTCCGCTCCCTGAGTCAGATTCGGGGGCACCGGGGCAGCCCGGCACCGCAACCGATCGTAATCGCCGGGTTCGCACCCCGCGCGCACCGGGGTGCGCCAGCCGCGTGTGTCGGCCCCGGAGGCGCCGGGTACCCGACCTACTAGGCTGGCGCCGGGGGTTGCGCTTGTGGTCGTGCGCACGCCCGCTAGCAGGAATATCGTCTCTTCGGGATCGATTGAGATGAGTGGAGCCTGCGCGCGCGAAGACCCCCACGAACAGAAGAGTTGCCACCGAGAAGGACGGGGAGTTCGAGTTCAGTGTCCGATATCGCCTCCATCAGCGAGAACAACCCACTGCTGCGGCGGAACCTGCCCGCCGACTGGACCGACCTCGACACCCGTGCGGTCGACACCGTCCGGGTGCTGGCCGCCGACGCGGTCGAGAACTGCGGCAGCGGTCACCCCGGCACCGCGATGAGCCTGGCGCCGGTGGCGTACTCGCTCTTCCAGCGGATCATGCGCCACGACCCGAGCGACCCGGAGTGGCCGGCGCGTGACCGGTTCGTCCTGTCCGCCGGGCACTCCAGCCTGACGCTCTACATCCAGCTGTACCTCGCCGGCTACGGCCTCGAGCTCGAGGACCTCAAGCAGCTGCGCAAGTGGGGCTCGCAGACCCCGGGCCACCCGGAGTACCAGCACACCAAGGGCGTGGAGACCACCACCGGCCCGCTCGGCCAGGGCCTGGCCAACGCGGTCGGCATGGCGATGGCCGCCCGCCGCGAGCGCGGACTGCTCGACCCGGACGCCGCGCCCGGCGAGAGCATCTTCGACCACCACATCTTCGTGATCGCCTCCGACGGCGACATCGAGGAGGGCGTGACCTCCGAGGCGTCGTCCATCGCGGGCCGCCAGGAGCTGGGCAACCTGGTCGTCATCTACGACGACAACAAGATCTCGATCGAGGACGACACCAACATCGCGCTGTCCGAGGACACCGCCAAGCGGTACGAGGCCTACGGCTGGCACGTCCAGGTCGTCGAGGGCGGCGAGGACGTCGTCGCGATCGAGGAGGCCATCGCGGCCGCCAAGGCGGAGACCACCCGCCCGTCGTTCATCCTGCTGCGCACCGTGATCGGCTACCCGGCGCCGAACAAGATGAACACCGGCAAGGCGCACGGCGCCGCGCTGGGCGCCGAGGAGGTCGCCGCGGTCAAGGAGATCCTCGGCTTCGACCCGGAGCGCAGCTTCCAGGTCGACGACGAGGTGATCGCGCACACGCGCAAGGCACTGGACCGCGGCAAGCAGGAGCGCGCCGCGTGGCAGGAGCGCTTCGACGCGTGGGCCGCCGCCAACCCGGAGCGCAAGAAGCTCGCCGACCGGCTGGCAACCCGCGACCTGCCCGAGGGCTGGGCCGAGAAGCTGCCGAGCTGGGAGCCCGACGCCAAGGGCATCGCGACCCGCAAGGCCTCCGGCGAGGTGCTCAACGCGCTGGCCGACGTGCTGCCGGAGCTGTGGGGCGGTTCGGCCGACCTGGCCGAGAGCAACAACACCACCATGAAGGGCGCCGACTCGTTCGGCCCGGAGAAGGCCTCCACCGGCATGTGGCAGGCCAACCCCTACGGCCGCACGCTGCACTTCGGTGTCCGCGAGCACGCCATGGGCTCGATCCTCAACGGCATCGCGCTGCACGGCGGCACCCGGCCCTACGGCGCCACCTTCCTGGTGTTCAGCGACTACATGCGCCCGCCGGTGCGGCTGGCCGCGCTGATGCACGCGCCGGTCATCTACGTGTGGACGCACGACTCGATCGGCCTCGGCGAGGACGGCCCGACGCACCAGCCGATCGAGCACCTGGCCTCGCTGCGCGCCATCCCGGGCCTGAACGTGGTCCGGCCCGCGGACGCCAACGAGACCGCGGGCGCGTGGAAGGCCGCGCTGGAGGACAAGCGCCACCCGTCGGGCCTGGCGCTGACCCGCCAGAACGTCCCGGTGCTCGAGGGCACCGCGGCGGACAAGGTCGCCAAGGGCGCCTACGTGCTCGCCGACGCCTCCTCCGGCACCCCGGAGGTCGTGTTGATGGCGACCGGTTCGGAGGTCCAGCTGGCCGTCGAGGCCCGCAAGACGCTCGAGGCCGACGGCGTGCCCACCCGGGTCGTGTCGGTGCCGTGCGTCGAGTGGTTCGAGGCGCAGGACGAGGCGTACCGCGAGTCGGTCCTGCCCAGCGGGGTGAAGGCCCGCGTGTCGGTCGAGGCCGGCATCGCGCAGCCGTGGTACCGCTGGGTCGGCGACGCCGGTGAGATCGTCTCGATCGAGCACTTCGGGGCCTCGGCCGACTACCAGACCCTGTTCCGCGAGTTCGGGTTCACCGCCGACGCCGTGGTCGACGCCGCGCGCCGCTCGCTCGCCAAGACCAAGAACTCCTGAATCACCGCAAAGGGGATGAAGTCATGAGCGACAACCTAGCTCAGCTGACGCAGGCCGGCGTGTCCATCTGGCTCGACGACCTGTCGCGCGAACGGCTGAACTCCGGCAACCTGGCCGAGCTCATCCGCGACCGTCACGTGACCGGCGTGACCACCAACCCGACGATCTTCGCCAACGCGCTGGCCGACGGCGAGTCCTACGACGCCCAGGTCCGCGAGCTGGCCGCCCGCGGCGCGGACGTCCACGCCGCCGTCCGCGAGCTGACCACCACCGACGTGCGCAACGCCGCGGACCTGTTCCGCGACGTCTACACCCGCACGAACGGGGTGGACGGCCGCGTGTCGATCGAGGTCGACCCGCGCCTGGCCCGCGACGCCGACAAGACGGCCGCCGAGGCGCAGGACCTGTGGAAGACCGTCGACCGGCCGAACATCCTCGTGAAGATCCCGGCCACCGAGGAGGGCCTGCCCGCGATCACCAAGACCCTGGCCGAGGGCATCAGCGTCAACGTCACGCTGATCTTCTCGGTCGAGCGCTACCGCAAGGTGATCGAGGCGTTCTTCGCCGGGCTGGAGCAGGCCAAGGCCAACGGCCACGACCTCGCGACGATCGAGTCGGTCGCCTCGTTCTTCGTGTCCCGTGTGGACAGCGAGATCGACAAGCGGCTGGACGCGATCGGCACCGACGAGGCCAAGGCGCTGCGCGGCGAGGCCGCCATCGCCAACGCCCGCCTCGCCTTCGCCGCCTACGAGGAGCTGTTCGCCACCGACCGCTGGCAGGCGCTGGCCGCCGCGGGCGCCCGGCCGCAGCGCCCGCTGTGGGCCTCCACCGGCGTGAAGGACCCGTCCTACTCGGACACCCGCTACGTCGACCAGCTCGTCGTGGCCGGCACGGTCAACACCATGCCGGAGAAGACGCTGCTCGCCGCCGCCGACCACGCCAAGGTCGAGGGCGACAAGGTCACCGGCACCGGCGCGCAGGCGCAGGAGGTGTTCGACAAGCTCGCCGCGGTGGGCATCGACATCCCCGACGTCTTCCGCACGCTGGAGGACGAGGGCGTGGAGAAGTTCGACAAGTCCTGGGCCGAGCTGCTGGAGACCGTCACCGGGCAGCTCGAGAAGGCGAAGGGCTGACGCCGTGGTGGGGGAAGAGCTGACCGTCACGATCAGCGACGAGGAGCTGGCCGCGCAAGCGGCCCCGCTGGTCGACGAGCTCGTCGCCGACCAGGTCGCGTCCAAGGTCGCGGCGCAGGACCCCACCCTGTGGGGCGCCGACGCCGAGTCCGAGGCCTCGATCCGGCTGTCCTGGACCACGCTGCACAAGTCGTCGCGCCCGCTGATCGGCGAGATCGAGGCGCTGCGCGAGGAGCTGCGGAGCGAAGGCGTCGACCGGATCGTCCTGGCCGGCATGGGCGGCTCGTCGCTCGCGCCGGAGGTCATCGCGGCCACCGAGAACGTCGCGCTGACCGTGCTGGACACCACCGACCCCGGCCAGGTCGCCGACGCGCTCGCCGGCGACCTCCAGCGCACGGTGCTGGTGGTGTCGTCGAAGTCCGGCGGCACGGTGGAGACCGACAGCCACCGCCGGATCTTCGCGAAGGCGTTCGCGGACAACGGCATCGACGCGGCGCGGCGGATCGTCGTGGTCACCGACCCCGGTTCGCCGCTGTCGGAGCTGGCCGAGAAGGAGGGGTACCGCAAGGTGTTCCTCGCCGACCCGCACGTGGGCGGGCGCTACTCGGCGCTCACCGCGTTCGGGCTGGTGCCGGCCGGGCTGGCCGGGGCGGACATCGCCCGGCTGCTCGACCAGGCCGCGGCCGCCGCGCAGGTCCTCGGCGCCGACAGCGCGGACAACCCGGCGGTCAAGCTGGCCGCCGCGTGGGGCGCCGCGCACAACGCCGGCGCGGAGAAGGTCGTGCTGGCCGACACCGGCTCCGGCATCACCGGCTTCGCCGACTGGGCGGAGCAGCTGATCGCGGAGTCCACCGGCAAGCTCGGCACCGGCCTGCTGCCGGTCGCCGTGGACGGCCCGGCCGCGCCCGGCTTCGCCGACGCGGGCGCCGACGCGACCCCGGTCGCGATCGGCCCGGTCACCGGCGCCGCCAAGGTGGCCACCACCGGCTCGCTCGGCGCGCAGTTCCTGCTGTGGGAGTTCGCCACCGCGATCGCCGGGCGGCTGCTGAAGATCAACCCGTTCGACCAGCCGGACGTGGAGGCCGCGAAGAAGGCCGCCCGCTCGCTGCTGGACGACCCGTCGAAGCTGACCGGCGGCGAGACGCCGACCGCGGTGGACGACGCGGTGGAGATCTTCGCCCCGGCCGGGGTCTCGGGCGACGGCTCGCTGTCCGACGTGCTGCGGGAGTTCCTGGCGACCGCGCCGGAGGGCGGCTACCTCGCGGTGCAGGCCTACCTGGACCGGCTCGACGACGCCTCGGCGGCGCTGCTGCGTCCCGAGCTGGCGAAGCGGACCGGGCTGCAGACCACCTTCGGGTGGGGGCCGCGGTTCCTGCACTCGACCGGCCAGTACCACAAGGGCGGTCACCAGAACGGCATCTTCCTGCAGATCACCGGCGCGAACGAGGACGACCTCGACGTGCCGGACCGGCCCTACACCCTGGGCCAGCTGCAGCACGCGCAGGCGCTCGGCGACGGCCAGGTGCTGACCGAGCGCGGACGTCCGGTGCTGCGGCTGCACCTGACCGACCGGGCCGCGGGCCTGGCTGAGCTCATGCGCGCGGTACAGGAGGCTGAGTGAGCACGAAGGGGTGGAGCAACCCGCTGCGGGATCCCCGCGACAAGCGGCTGCCGAGGATCGCCGGGCCGTCCAGCCTGGTGATCTTCGGCGTCACCGGTGACCTCTCCCGCAAGAAGCTGATGCCGGCCATCTACGACCTGGCCAACCGCGGGTTGCTGCCCGCCGGGTTCTCGCTGGTCGGCTTCGCGCGGCGGGACTGGGAGAACGAGGACTTCGGGCAGCTCGTGCACGACGCGGTCGCCGAGCACGCCCGGACCCCGTTCCGCGAGTCGGTGTGGAACCGGCTCGCCGAGGGCATCCGGTTCGTGCAGGGCACGTTCGACGACGACGACGCGTTCGACCGGCTCGCCCAGACCGTGCGCGAGCTGGACGCCGAGCGCGGCACCGGTGGCAACACCGCGTTCTACCTGTCGATCCCGCCCAGCGCGTTCCCGGTGGTGACCAAGCAGCTGGCCCGTTCGGGCCTGGCGCAGTCCGACGACGAGTCGTGGCGCCGCGTGGTGATCGAAAAGCCGTTCGGCCACGACCTGGCCAGCGCCAAGGAGCTCAACGCGATCGTCAACGACGTCTTCCCCGAGGAGTCGGTGTTCCGCATCGACCACTACCTCGGCAAGGAGACGGTCCAGAACATCCTCGCGCTGCGCTTCGCGAACCAGCTGTTCGAGCCGATCTGGAACGCCAACTACGTCGACCACGTGCAGATCACCATGGCCGAGGACATCGGCCTCGGCGGTCGCGCCGGGTACTACGACGGCATCGGCGCGGCGCGGGACGTGATCCAGAACCACCTCCTCCAGCTGCTCGCGTTCACCGCGATGGAGGAGCCGCTGTCGTTCGAGCCGCGGGCGCTGCGGGCGGAGAAGATCAAGGTCCTGCGGGCCACCAAGCCGATGCAGCCGTTCGCCGAGACGACGGCGCGCGGCCAGTACACCGGCGGCTGGCAGGGCGGCAAGAAGGTGCCGGGCCTGCTGCAGGAGGCCGGGTTCGCCAAGGACTCGACCACCGAGACCTACGCCGCGGTGTCGCTGGAGGTGCAGAACCGCCGCTGGGCCGGGGTGCCGTTCTACCTTCGCACCGGCAAGCGGCTGGGCCGCCGCGTCACCGAGATCGCCGTCGTGTTCAAGCGGGCGCCGCACCTGCCGTTCGACTACACCTCGACGGAGGAGCTGGGGCAGAACGCCCTGGTGATCCGGGTGCAGCCGGACGAGGGCGTGACGCTGCGGTTCGGCTCGAAGGTGCCGGGCACCACGATGGAGGTCCGCGACGTCACGATGGACTTCGGCTACGGGCACGCGTTCACCGAGTCCTCGCCGGAGGCCTACGAGCGGCTGATCCTGGACGTGCTGCTCGGCGAGCCGTCGCTGTTCCCGGTCAACGAAGAGGTCGAGCTGTCCTGGCAGATCCTCGACCCGATCCTGGAGTTCTGGGCCAAGAACGGCGCTCCGGAGCCCTACGCCCCGGGCACCTGGGGCCCCGACACGGCCGACGAGGTCCTGGAGCGCAGCGGCCGGAACTGGAGGCGCCCGTGATCATCGACCTGCCTTCGACCACGACCTCGCAGGTCAACCGCAAGATGGTCGAGTTGCGCGAGCGCGGTGGCGCCGTCGCGCTGGGCCGGGTGCTGACGCTGGTGATCGTCGACGACGACGGCGAGCACCTGGAGGAGCACATCGACGCGGCCAACGAGGCCAGCCGCGAGCACCCGTGCCGGGTGATCGTGCTGGCCCGCGGGTCGCGCACGGCCGCGGCCCGCATCGACGCGCAGATCCGCGTCGGCGGCGACGCCGGCGCGAGCGAGGTCATCATCCTGCGGCTGTACGGGCCGCTGGCGTCGCAGGGCCAGAGCGCGGTGATCCCGCTGCTGCTGCCCGACGCGCCGATCGTGGCGTGGTGGCCCAGCTCCGGCCCGAAGGTGCCGGCGCAGGACCCGATCGGTGAGCTGGCGCAACGCCGCATCACCGACTCGGCGGCGGAGCGCAACCCGATAAGGGCCCTGGCGGCGCGCCGGAAGGCGTACGTGCCGGGCGACACGGACCTGGCCTGGACGCGGCTGACCAACTGGCGCGCCCAGCTGGTCGCGGCGCTGGACCTGCCGCCGTACGAGAAGGTCACCGGCGCCACGGTGACCGGTGAGGCCGACTCGCCGTCGACGGAGCTGCTCGCCGGCTGGCTCGCCGAGTACCTGAAGGTGCCGGTGCGCCGGGTCAAGACGACCACGGCGCAGGGCATCGTGTCGGTGGAGCTGGAGCGCCGGTCGGGCGCGATCGCGCTGCACCGGCCCGACGGCAAGGTGGGCACGCTCATGCAGCCGGGCCAGCCGACGCGGCGGATCGCGCTGCACCGGCGCAACACCAAGGACTGCCTGATCGAGGAGCTGCGGCGGCTCGACCCGGACGAGGTGTTCGAGGCGTCGCTGCAGGGCCTGGACAAGCTGGCCTCGGGTTCGGCGGGCGCCGCCAAGAAGAAGGCGCCCGCGAAGAAGCCGGCGAAGTCGGCGAAGGCGAGCGCGTGATGGCCTCTTCCGAAGTGGTGGTCTACGCCAACGGCGAGCTGCTGGCGGCCGCCGCGGCGGCCCGGCTGGTGACGCGGCTGGTGGACCTGCAGGCCGCGAAGGGTTCGGCGTCGCTGGTGCTGACCGGCGGCGGCACCGGGATCGCGGTGCTGGAGCAGCTGCGCCGCTCCCCCGCCCGGGACGCGGTGGACTGGTCGCGGCTGGACCTCTACTGGGGCGACGAGCGGTTCGTGCCCGCGGACGACGACGAGCGCAACGAGAAGCAGGCCCGCGAGGCGCTGCTGGACCACGTGCCCGTCGATCCGAAGCGGGTGCACGCGATGGCGGCCTCGGACGGCGAGTTCGGCGACGACGTGGACGCGGCCGCGGCGGCGTACGCGCAGGTGCTGGCGGACAACGCGCGGCCGGAGGACCACGGCGACGTGCCGCAGTTCGACATCTGCCTGCTGGGTCTCGGCGGCGAGGGGCACACCGCGTCGGTGTTCCCCGAGTCGCCGGCGGTGTACGAGACGGAGCGGTCGGTGGTGGCGGTGCGCAACTGCCCGAAGCCGCCGCCCACCCGCGTGTCGCTGACGCTGCCCGCGATCCGGCGGTCGCACGACGTCTGGCTGATGACGACGGGTGAGGCGAAGGCCGACGCCGTCGCACTGGCCCTGTCCGGCGCGGGCGAGGTGCAGGTGCCCGTGGCGGGCGCCCGCGGCCAGCGGCGGACGCTGTGGCTGCTGGACCGCACGGCGGCGAGCAAGCTGTCGAACGTGTACCAGCCGCCCACGGCGTGATCTGAGACAGAAACGAAGGCCCGCCGGCGCTCGCCGGCGGGCCTTCGTTTCTGTCGGGGCCCTCGCCCTTCCCGCACCGTGTGAGGTTGCCGTTAGCATCCGCACATTGTTGCGGCCACTCGCGTCCCGATCGGGTGATCTCGGACTCTCATAGGCAGTCCACAAGACGAGTGAGGTCCAAACCATGAGCACCGAGGGACTCTCCATCGGGATTTCGGTCGGCGGCCCAGGCGCGGGGGCCGCCGACCGGGCGCACCGCGGCTCGCGCCGGGCGGCTCTGGCTCGCCGCGCGGTGTGGGCGCCGTTGGCGATCGACGCCACCGCGATCCTCATCGCCGTGCTCGACGTCTGGCTCGTCATCCCCGAGAAGGCGCCGCCGTACTCGATCTACCTGTCCGGGCTCGCCTGCCTGGCGCTGGCCGGGCGCCGCTGGATGCCGTTCGGCGTGGTGCTGCTGACCGTGCCCGGGTTCCTCACCGGCTGGTCGCAGCTGGCCGCGATGATCGCGCTGGGCATGCTCGCCACCCGCAAGCAGACCCACTGGCAGGTGTGGGTCGGCGCGGCGCTGGTGTGGATGTGCCGGTTCGTGCAGTGGCCGCTGAGCGACTTCGCGCAGCTGAGCTGGCGTGAGCACGTGCTGGACGGGATCTACGGCGTCCTGGTGGCCGGGATGCCGATCGCGATCGGGCTGCTGATCGGCGCCCGCGCGCAGCTGTCGCAGAAGCTGGGTGAGCTGGCCGCCAGCCGCGACCGGGAACGCAAGCTCACCGCGGACGCCGTGCGCGCCGAGGAACGGGCCCGGCTGGCGCGCGAGATGCACGACGTGGTCTCCCACGACATCACGCTGATCGCGATGCAGGCCGGGGTGCTCACCGCCCAGGAATCGCCGTCGGCCCGGCAGACCGCCGAGGTGATCCGGCAACTGTCCACCCGCACGCTGGAGGAACTGCGGTCGCTGGTGGGGGTGCTGCGGTCCGGGCTGGTGGACGAAGGCCCGCAACCGGGCATCGCCGAGCTCGGGCGGCTGGTGCACAACAGCGCGGTCGCGGTGCGGCTGACCATGGACGAGGTGCCGGAGGAAGTGCCGCCGAAGGTCTCGGCCGCGGCGTACCGGACGGTGCAGGAGGCGCTGACCAACGTCCGCAAGCACGCGCCCGGCGCTACGGCGACGGTGCTCGTGCGCGGCGAGGACGGAGCGTTGCGCGTCGAGGTGTGCAACGAGCGGCCGCCGTACGAGGCTGTGGCCGAGCTGCCTTCTGGCGGGTACGGGCTGACTGGGCTGGCTGAGCGGGCCCGGTTGCTGGGTGGGAGTTTGGAGACCTGCTCCACGGAGGATGGGGGGTTTCGGGTTCTCGCTCGGTATCCCCTTGGGGTTTGAGTTCCGTAGCCGCTACGCGGGTGGTTAGGGCGCCGGGCTTCGCTTCGCTACGCCCGGATCGCGCCCTCCCGAACCCGATCTTTCAGTGTTTTAGCGGTCGAGCAGGCGTGTCAAGGCGGGAAAGCGTGCCTTGACACGCCTGGTCGACCGCCAAAGAAGGCTGGGGATCGGGTTGGGGAGAGGGGTGGTTCGGCGGGGGTGTGGCTTTTGTTGCCGGCTGCCTGGTTTGTAGTGGTCTGCGGCGTTGAAAGCACGAACGGACCCTGCCTGCCGACTGGAGTCGGCTTGCAGGGTCCGTTCTGAGAAAGCGCTTCCTCAGATTTGACGGCGCTGACGCAGGCGCTCGAGCGCCTCGGCGAGGATGGCCTCACCGTCGGCGTCGCTGCGCCGCTCCTTCACGTACGCCAGGTGGGTCTTGTAGGGCTCGGTCCGCGGCGCGGCCGGCGGGTTCTTCTCGTCCTGGCCGGCGGGCAGCCCGCAGCGCGGGCAGTCCCACTCGTCCGGCACCTCCGCGTCCATGGCGAACGACGGCTTGGACTCGTGCCCGTTGGCACACCAGTACGACACCCGGCGGCGGGGAGCGGCCTCGCCGCGCTCCGACTCGCCGGACGGACCGGCACCGACCCTGGTGCCTCTGATTGCGTTACCGCCAACCATGAATCCTCACAGTGTGGATAGGCGGCGCACCCCCCATAGGCACGCCCGTGCGTTCAGTGTCCGTCACACCTTCAGCAGCAGGCCCAGGCCCACGATGCTGATCAGCCAGATGGCACCCAGCAGCAGGGTGATGCGGTCGAGGTTCTTCTCGGCCACGCTCGACCCCGCGAGGCTCGACTGCATGCCACCGCCGAACAGCGAGGACAACCCGCCACCGCGCCCGCGGTGCAGCAGCACGGCGATCACGAGCAGCACGCTGGACGCGATCAGCAGGATTTGCAGGAACAGCTTCATCTCATCCTCTGGTGTTCGGCAGTTGCCTGATCGTGTGACGGTCTGAGGTTGCCAGACTACTCGCCGACCCCCTGGTTACGGCAGCGGCCCACCGGCAGCCAGCGCACAGAGCTTGGTGAACTCGTCGGCCTGCAGGCTCGCCCCGCCGACCAGCGCACCGTCGATGTTGTCGCACGCGATCAGTTCGGCGATGTTGCCCGATTTGACCGACCCGCCGTACAGCACGCGGACCTCGTCGGCCACCTCGGCGCCGTACTTGTCGGCCAGCGCGCCGCGCAGCGCCTTGCAGACCTCCTCGGCGTCGGTCGCCGTCGCGACCTTGCCGGTGCCGATGGCCCACACCGGCTCGTACGCCACCACGACGTCCTTGACCTGCTCGGCCTTGAGCCCCTTCAGCGCGGCGAGCAGCTGCTGGTGGCAGTGGTCGACGTGGCCGCCCGCCTCCCGCACCTCCAGCTTCTCCCCGACGCACAGGATCGGCTTGATGCCGTGCTTGAGCGCCGCCCGCACCTTCTTGCCGACCAGCTCGTCGTCCTCGTGGTGGTACTCGCGCCGCTCGGAGTGCCCGACCGTCACGTAGGAGCACCCGAGCTTGGCGAGCATCGGACCGGACACGTCACCGGTGTAGGCGCCGGAGTCGTGCGGCGAGAGGTCCTGCGCGCCGTAGGTCAGCAGCAGCTTGTCCCCGTCGACCAGGGTCTGAATGCTGCGGATGTCGGTGAACGGCGGGAGCACCGCGACGTCCACCTTCGCGTAGTACTTCTCCGGCAGCGAGAAGGCGATCTTCTGCACCAGGGCGATGGCCTCGAGGTGGTTGAGGTTCATCTTCCAGTTGCCCGCGATGAACGGCTTGCGCGCCATCACGCACCACCTTCCAGCACCGCGACGCCCGGCAGCTCCTTGCCCTCGAGGTACTCCAGGGAAGCGCCACCACCGGTCGAGATGTGCGAGAACTTCTCCTCCGGCAGGCCCAGCACGCGCACCGCGGCCGCCGAGTCGCCGCCGCCGACCACGCTGAACGCGCCGGAGTCCGCGATCGCCTGCGCGACACCCTTGGTGCCCGCCGCGAACGGGGCCATCTCGAACACGCCGGCCGGGCCGTTCCAGAACACCGTCTTCGCCGCGGCGACCTCGGCCGCGAAGTGCTCAGTGGTCCGCGGGCCGATGTCCAGGCCCATCCAGCCGTCCGGGATCTTCTCGGCCGCGACGGTGTCGGTGGCCGCGTCGGCCGCGAACTTGTCCGCCACCACCACGTCGGAGGGCACGACGATCTTGTCGGCGTGCTCGGCCAGCAGCTTGCGCGCGGTCTCCACGTAGTCCTGCTCCAGCAGCGAGGAGCCCACGCTGTGGCCCTGGGCGGCCAGGAACGTGAAGGCCATGCCGCCGCCGATCAGCAGCCGGTCGACCTTCGGCAGCAGCGCCTCGATCACGGCGAGCTTGTCCGACACCTTCGACCCGCCGAGCACGACCACGTAGGGCCGCTGCGGGTCGCCGGTCAGCTTGCTCAGCACCTCCAGCTCGGCGAGCACCAGGCCGCCGGCGTAGGCGGGCAGCGCGCGGGCCACGTCGTAGACCGAGGCTTGCTTGCGGTGCACCACGCCGAAGCCGTCGGAGACGAACGCACCCCCGCGCCCGCCGGCGCCAGAGGCATCAGCACTGTCGCCGGTCAGGGCCGCGAGGTCGCGGGCCAGTTCGGCCCGCTCGTCCTCCACCTTGCTGGTCTCGCGCGGGTCGAACCGCACGTTCTCCAGCAGGGCGACGTCGCCGTCGGCCAGGCCGGCGACGACTGCGCGGGCCTGCTCGCCGACCACGTCACCGGCCAGGCGGACCTCCTTGCCGAGCAGCTCGCCGAGCCGGTCGGCGACCGGCCGCAGCGAGTACTTGGCCTCGGGGGTGCCCTTCGGGCGGCCGAGGTGGGCCGCCACGATCACCTTCGCGCCGGCCTCGGCCAGCCGCTTGATCGTCGGCAGCGCGGCCCGCACCCGGCCGTCGTCGGTGATGACCGAGCCGTCGAGCGGCACGTTCAGGTCCGACCGGACCAGAACGCGCCGCCCGGAGACACCCTCGGACAGCAGGTCTTCGAGAGTCTTGACTGCCATGGCCTCAGGAGAGCTTCGAGCCGACGAGCTTGACCAGGTCCGCGAGGCGGTTCGAGTAGCCCCACTCGTTGTCGTACCAGCCGAACACCTTCACCTGGTTGTCGATGACCTTGGTCAGCGGCGCGTCGAAGATGCACGAGGCCGGGTCGTTGACGATGTCGCTGGAGACGATCGGGTCCTCGCTGTAGCGCAGGATGCCGGCCAGCGGGCCCTCGGCGGCGGCCTTGTAGGCGGCGTTGATCTCCTCGACGGAGGCCTTCTTGGCCAGGTCGACGGTGAGGTCGGTGATCGAGCCGGTGGGCACCGGGACACGCAGCGAGTAGCCGTCCAGCTTGCCGTTCAGTTCGGGCAGCACGAGGCCGATGGCCTTGGCGGCGCCGGTGGAGGTCGGCACGACGTTCAGGGCGGCGGCGCGGGCGCGGCGCGGGTCCTTGTGCGGGCCGTCCTGCAGGTTCTGGTCCTGCGTGTAGGCGTGGATGGTGGTCATCAGGCCCTTCTCGATGCCGAAGGCCTCGTGGAGGACCTTGGCGAGCGGGCCGAGGCAGTTGGTGGTGCAGGACGCGTTGGAGATGATCGTCTGCGAGCCGTCGTAGAGGTTGTCGTTGACGCCCAGCACGACCGTCAGGTCCTCGCCCTTGGCGGGCGCGGAGATGATGACCTTCTTGGCGCCACCGGCGATGTGGGCCTTGGCGGCGTCGGCGTTGGTGAAGAAGCCGGTGGACTCGACGACGACGTCCACGCCCAGGTCGCCCCAGGGCAGGTTGGCCGGGTCGCGCTCGGCGAGCGCCTTGATGGTCTTGCCGCCGACGACGATGCCGTCGTCGCTGACCTTGACCTCGTCGGGGTAGCGGCCCAGGACGCTGTCGTACTTGAGCAGCTGCGCCATGGTCGCGACATCGCCGAGGTCGTTGAACGCGACCACCTCGATGTCATGGCCCGCGGCCTGCACGGCGCGGAAGAAGTTGCGGCCGATCCGACCGAAGCCGTTCACACCTACGCGAACCGTCACTGCTGCTTCTCTCCTCGGGTCCGTCCCGGCTCCGCGGAACCGGGCACACATCTTCGGGCTCAGGCCAACCCTAGCTGGGCTGGCCTGCGTCTACTCGCACACCCTAACGAGATGTGCACCACCGTGGGGAATCGATCAAGACGACGATCAAGATGACAGATCTCGCTCGACGGGAGTGCGGAATTTCGGTATGACGGCGACCCCGCCGAGACGGCCGTGCAACCGTTCGGCGGCGGCCTCCACGGCCGCCGTTCCGTCGGCCCCGACGTCCTCCAGCAGACGGATCGCTATCTCCCCGTCGGGGCGCTGCCCCCACCCGCCGACGACCCGGCCCTCCCACCACACGGTCGGGCCGATGTTGCCGGTGCGGTCGAAGAGCAGCGGCTGGTGCTCCCCCAGGAACCAGCCGCGCTCCTGCCAGCCCATCGGGGTCGGGTCCAGCGCCGGGAGCAGCGCGGCGACCGGCTCCGGCTCCGGAACCGGCTCGTCGTCGCCGGGCAGGGCGATGCCGGGGCCGCCCTCGAGGTCCACCTCCGCAGGCCCGATCGCGGTGAGCGCCTTCTTCACCTGCCCCGCCGTCCAGCCGGTCCACCACTTCAGGTCGGCGACCGGCGCCGGGCCGAAGGCGCGCAACCAGCGGCGGGCGAGCTCGACGCGGGCGGTGCCGGCGTCCACCGGCTCCAGCCCGGGCAGCCAGCTCTCGGTGGTGGACCAGGCGTACTGGGTGGACAGCCAGGTGCCGCGGGGGCGGCCGCGGACGATCCGGCCGGACGCGGCGAGCAGGAACAGGACGCGGTTGGTGATGTAGCCGCGCGCCTCGTACGGCTTGCCCGCGGCCATGACGATCTCGGTGCGCAGGCGCGGCTCGCCGTCGGCGATCTGCTGGGCGAAGGCGGGCTCGCGGGCCTTCAGCGCGGCGTAGGCGCCCTCCTCGACCTCGGCGAGCCACTCGCTCAGGTCGCCGTCGAGCTCGGCGGTGGCCAGGTGCTGGAGCAGCAGCTTGCGCTGCTTGACGGCGATGTCGTCGGCGCAGGCGGCCTGCACGACCGGCACGAGCGCGGCCGGCACGACGAACATCGTGCGGCGCATGCCCAGCATCCGGACCAGCGAGCGGTCGTCGTAGAGGGCGCGCTCGACGTCGGCCGTGCCCGCCTCGGAACGCGCCAGCACCGAGAGGTGGACGGTGGCCGGATCGGTGGCGTGCAGGGCGACCAGGCTCTCCGCGACCGCGACCGGATCCCCGGCGGGCGCGTGGAGGTGGTGCCGCGTCACCAGACGGGCGCGGCGCTGGTCGTTCCCCAGTTTCGTGCTCACCCGGCGGTTCTACCACCGGGCACCGACAGTTTTCAGGAGTAGTAGTGCGGGCCCTGGTCCCACTTGAGCGTGGCCGTGGGGGCTTCGCGCTCGCGGCGACGGCGGCGGGCCGTGCCGGCCACGGTGGTCACCAGCATCGCGATCACCGCGCCGATCGCGAGGTTGATCAGCGCGGTGGCGATCTTGGCGTCCACCTTCACCGCCAGCGTCAGCGGCAGCACGATCGCGATCGCGGTGATCAGCACCATGATCCAGCCGAAGAACTGGGCGGGCGCCGAGGTGCCGAGGCTGAGCACGTGCATCAGCCCGGTCGCGAGCAGCGCCGCGGCCGCCGCGCACAGGGCGTAGGTGACGGTGTTGGCGTTGCCCCAGATGCCGTTGCCCTTGGGAGCCAGCACGGCGACGCCGAACAGGCCGCGGGCGATCAGCAGGCCGACGACGGCCACCAGCGCGGCGACGACCGCGGTCGCCACCCCGCCGGCCCACAGCCGGCCGTAGTCGGGCTCGGTCGGGTCACTGGGCGGGTATCCGGTCACCGTCCCGGGGTTGGCGGGCCGGCGGGCGGATAAACATTGGTCACCCGTGCGGCGGCGGCGATACCCTCGGCCGATGGTCTCGCCCAGCCATTTCGCGGCGTTCGCCGCCCTGGTGTTCCTGATGGTCGTCGTGCCCGGACCGAGCGTGCTGTTCACCGTGAGCCGCGCGCTGACCGTGGGGCGGCGGGACGCGCTGATCACCGTGCTCGGCAACGCCGCCGGCGTGTACACGCAGGTGGTGGCGATCGCGTTCGGGCTGGGCGCGATCGTGCAGACGTCGGCCACGGTGTTCACGGTCATCAAGCTGGCCGGGGCCGCGTACCTGGTCTACCTGGGCGTGCAGGCGGTGCGGCACCGCCGGAAGCTGTCCGAGGCGCTGGCGAGCGCGACGCCCGCCACGCGCGGCCGCACCCTGGCTGTTCTGCGCGACGGGTTCGTGGTCGGGTTCGCCAACCCGAAGTCGATCGTGTTCCTGGCCGCGGTGCTGCCGCAGTTCGTCGACCACGCGGCGGGCGGGGTGGTCGCGCAGATCCTGGTGCTGGGCATCGCGCTGCCGGTGATCGCGGTCGTGTCGGACAGCGCGTGGGCCCTGGTCGCCGGCACGGCCCGCGCGTGGTTCGCCCGGTCCCCCAAGCGCCTCGAACTCGTCGGCGGCACCGGCGGGCTGGTGATGATCGGGCTGGGCGCGGGGCTCGCGCTCAACGGTCGGAAGGACTAGACAGCACCAGGTCGAGCAGGCCCGGGAACGCCTCGTCGAACTCGGGGCGGCGCAGGCGGTTCAGCCGTCGCGGGCCCTCGTCGCGTTGTTCGATCAGGCCGGCCGCGCGCAGCACGGCGAAGTGGTGGCTGCGGGTGGCCTTCGTGACCGGCAGGTCGAACGTGCCGCACGCCTTGGTCCAGTCGGGCAGCTCCGCCAGCTCGCGCAGGATCGCGCGGCGCACCGGATCGGCGACGGCGGTCAGCGCGTCCTGCAGCGGCACGTCCTTTGGGTGGACGTGGGTCAGGCCGCGCGCTCGCGCTGTGTTCGATGCTTGTCGTACACTCATGTGGTCGACCTCCATCGAACACTCTAGACGCCAGGAGCGGACATGACCCGACGCCTCGCGGCCACCTTCGGCCCGGACTCCCGCAATCGCCTGGACGCGGCCACCGGACCGGGGATCGAAGGGGCGCTCGCCGCGCTGGAAACGTTCTACTTCGCCTTCAACCAGCGGGACTCCGACGTCTTCGCCCGGGTTTGGACGCAGGACGCGCTGGCCCAGCTGAACAACCCGCTGGGCGGCATCCTCCGCGGCGGCGAGGCCATCTCGGCGCTGTACGACAAGGTGTTCCACGGCCCCGCGCGCGTGACGGTCACCTTCGGCGACATCGTCGAGTACGCCGGCGACGGGCACGCGCTGTTCGCCGGGCGTGAGACGGGCTCCTACGTGGTCGACGGCCGCGAGGTGCCGCTGCGGATCCGCACCAGCCGCTACTTCCGCTACGAGGACGGCCGCTGGGCGCAGTACCACCACCACGGCAGCATCGACGACGCGGCGGAGCTGGCCGCGTACCAGTCGGCTATCCGGGGCTGACCGCTCCTCACGCGACAGCGCACGCCGAACGTGGAACTCGCGCCCGCGAACGTGGAACTCGCGCGCGGGAGCGTGGGACTCGCGTCAGGCGGGGGTTTGCTCCCCTGGCTTGCTGAACAGCCGCGTCGCCGAGATGCGCGCTGTGCCGTCCGGCTCGCCCAGGTCGTCGAGGTGGTTGCGGATCGTGGCGTCGACCGAGAGGTACTTGCGGCCCGCCCGGAGGTCCGCGTCGTTGCGCAGCCGGACGATCAGCGGGAACTCGGACAGCGCGCCGGCGTCGAACAGGCCCGTCGTGTAGATCAGCTGCACCCCGAGCGCCTCCGCGACGACCCGCTGCAGCTCGAGCAGGTACCCGGCGGACGCGCGACCGATCGGGTTGTCCAGGAACAACACCCCGGAGTGCCGGTTGCGCACCAGCCCGCGGTTGTTGGCCCGCAGCGCGGCCAGCGTGCAGTACAGGATGATCGCCGCGGTGAGCTGCTGCCCGCCGGAGAACACGTCGCGGATCTCCGACACCCGCTGGCGTTCCGTGCGCAGCACCGAGTCCGGCTTGAGGATGTCCACCCGGAACCCCTTGGGCACCGCGGCCCGCACGCCGCGCAGCACCAGCGACATCCCGTCGCGCTTGACCTCGCGGCCGTCGCTGGTCTTGCCGACCGCCGCCTCGTCGACGACCTGCCCGAGCGCCTCCGACAGCTGCGGCTCCTCGGGGTCGCCGAACCGGATCCGCAGGAACTCCTGCCCGGACCAGCCGCCGAGCCCCTCCGGCAGCCGCGACAGTCGTTGCGCCGACCGCAGCATCCGCAGCGCGCCCTCGACCATGCCCTGCAGCCGCGCCACGATCCCGGACCGGTGCCGGTCGATCTGCGCCAGGTCGTCGGTCAGCGTGCGCAGCCGCGGCTTCAGCGCGGCCGACCACTCCCGCGCGTGCGCGGGCAGGCTGTCCCGGCGCACCGACACGATCTGCTGCCGCACCGGGCTGGTCAGCTTCTCGAACCGCTTGTCGGTCGCGTACTGGGCGAGCGCGTCCGCCGCCGCCCGCACCCGCTTCTCCGCGCTGTCGACGGCCGCCTCGGCGTCGGTCAGCGTCGTGTTCAGCTTGCGGTAGCGGGCCTGCGCGGCTTCCACGTCGCCGTCGAACACGGTCTCCGGCTCGCCCTCGGGGGCCAGGTGCGCCATCGACTCGGCGAGCATCTTGAACCCGGCCGCCGACGCGGTGGCCGCCTCCAGCGTGCGCTCGGCCTCCGCGCGCCGCGCCTGCGCTTCCTCCAGCGCGCGGGCCGCGGCCGACGCCTCCTCGACCGCCTCGTCGATCAGCTCGCGGCCGTGCTCGACGTCGCGCGGCCGGGTCTCCAGTGAGGCGTTCTGCTTCGGCAGCTGGTCCAGCTCGGCCTTGCAGGTCGCGACCAGGCCGATCGCCTCGCTGTGCTCGGCCTCCAGCGCGGACACCGTGCGGCCGGCACGCGCCAGGGCAGCGGCACGGGTCGCGGCGTCCGACCCGTCCGGGGTTTCCAGCAGGCGCGCGGCCTGCTCCCGCACCGCCGGCTCCAGCGCCTCCAGCGCCGCCCGCGCCGTGGACTCGGCGCTTTCCGCCTGGTCCAGCTCCGCCCGCAGGTCGCTGCCGACCTCGACGCGGGCGTAGGCGTCGCTGGCCGCGGCGAACGCCCGGCGCAGCGCGTCGACCGGTTCGCTCGGCACCGGCTCGTCCTCGGACACCGATCCCCCGCCCGGCACCTCGGCCAGCTCGGCGCGGGCGTGGGTGACCGTGCGGCGGTGGCCGTCGGCGGTGCGCTGCTCCTCGGCCGCTTCCTCGCGCAGCCGGGCCGCGCGCGACGCCGCCTGCTCCGCTTCGGCCTCGGCGCGCGTGACGATCTCCTGCGCGCGCTCGACCGTTTCGGTCCACTGTGGAATCAACGCCACGCGCTCGGCCAGCTCGGCCAGCTTGCGGGCGCGTTCCTCGCTGCCGCGCGCCTCGGCACGCAGGGCCGGGATCGCCTCCCGCAGCCGGGTGCGGCGCGCGGCCAGATCGGCCAGGGCGCGTTCCTGGGCGACCACCGCGGCTTCGGCCTCGGTCTGCTCGGTGGCCGCGGCCTCGGCCTCCTCGGCGAGGGTGGCCAGCGCGCCGGGCGGGTAGTCCTCGCGCCACGTGGTGAGCTTCCACTCCAGCGCGGCGTCGTCGCCGATCGCTTCGGTGAGCGCTTCGAGCTGCTTCTGGCGGCGGGCGTGCCGGGCGGCGATGGCCTGGCGCTCGGTGTCGGCCGCCTCCTCGTCGTACATCGCGGGGTTGGGCGGGACCAGGAAGTCCACGCCGGGCGCCGCGCCCTCGGCCCGCACCGCCTGCGTGGTGCCGACCGGCAGCACCACGCTCGGCAGGAGCTTGGCGTCGGCGAGCACCTGCCGCGCGCGGTCCAGCTGCGCGGCGTCGTTGACGAGCACCCCGCCGAGCAGGTGCGGCAGGTCTCGCAGCACCCGCTCGCGGCCCGCGGCGTCCATCGTGGACAGATAGCGCCAGCCCGACCACGCGGTGATCCCGGCGGCCTCCAGAACGTCCAAAGCGGACTGGACCTCCGGCGGCGCGGGCAGCAGCCCGCCGGACCCGAGCGCCGCCAGCGCCCGCTCGTCCACCGACTCCTCCATGCGCAGGGCGGTCTGCTCACGTTCGGCGGTGGCGCGCGCCTCGCGCAGCCGGGTCAGCAGCGCGGGCGTGTCGGTCTCCAGCTGGACGTTGTCGCCGCCGAGCAGCTCCAGCAGCCGCGGGTGCGCGGCGAGGCTGTCCGACCGCCGGTGCGCCTTGGACAGCTCCTCGGCCGCTTGCGCGGCCCGGGACCGCGCGGTCGCGGCCCGCTGTTGCGCGGCGTGCAGGGCGGCCTGCGCCTGGGCGTGGTCCTCGGCGACCCCTTCGAGTTCGCTCTCCCGCGCGGCCAGCTCGGTGGTCGCGTTCTCGCCGCGGGTGCGGGCCTCCTGCGCGGCGGCGGCGACCTGGGTGCCGTCGCTGAGCAGCCCATCGCGGACGGCCTGCTGCACCTGCGCGCGCACCTCCTCGATGCGGCGGGTCAGCTGC